>JAUXDG010000015.1 GCA_030618475.1 Gammaproteobacteria bacterium
TGCTCTACCTTCGCCCGTCCCTGGGCTCGTGCGGCCGACGCTCCCTCAAGCTTATGTCGACTAACTTCTGTACTCCTTAGTAACGGAATTCCCGGCCGGTATTCATTAAACACAGGAGAGATCATGAGCAATTCATCGCAGTCATCACAAGACGAGGTGTTTCAGTCAAGGGCGATCGAGGCAGCCATTCGCATTAGTCTTTTGGCATTGCTGGTAGTGTGGTGTTTTAATATCGTAAGGCCGTTCATTATGCCTGTCCTTTGGGGTTCCATTTTCGCTGTAGCCCTTTATCCATTATTCCTGAAACTTCAGTCCATGCTTGGCGGGCGTGAAAAGCTGACGGCAACCCTGATGACGCTGCTTGCACTTGCCATATTGATTACACCAACTGTCATGCTCTCGCAGTCGCTTATTGAGAGCTCCAAAACACTGTCAGAGGAGATTGCTGCAGGAACCCTGACGATTCCACCGCCATCAGAGAAAGTAAAGGACTGGCCGCTGATCGGGGAGAAGCTGGATAAAGCCTGGAGCCTGGCTTCTACCAACCTGGACGCAGCGCTTGAAAAATTCAAACCACAGCTGGAGGCGATCGGTATAAAACTTTTGTCTTTCACTGCTGGCGCCGGCGCCGGGATTTTGCAGTTTGTTATTTCCATCATTATCGCGGGAGCGCTACTGGTCTATGCGCGCGGTGGCAGTGAGGCGATGGAGACCATCGCCGGCCGGGTCATGGGGAAACAGGGCGGCAAGGATTTCGTTGATATTGCCGGTGCTACAATCCGCAGTGTTGCCCAGGGTGTTCTGGGTGTGGCGCTGATTCAGTCAATTCTTGCCGGTATCGGCTTGATGGTAATGGGTGTGCCTTATGCAGGTCTATGGGCATTCCTGGTACTGCTGTTGGCGGTTGTCCAGTTGCCACCGATTCTGATCCTGGGACCGATCGTTGCTTACGTGTTCTCTGTCGCGGAAACCATCCCGGCAGTTATATTTACGATCTATAGCATCATAGTTAGCGCGAGTGATGCCTTCCTGAAGCCGCTCTTCCTGGGGCGTGGTATGGACATCCCCATGCTGGTTATCCTGCTGGGTGCCATTGGCGGGATGATCCTGTCGGGCATCATCGGTCTGTTTGTCGGGGCTGTTGTGCTTGCGGTGGGTTACAAATTGCTTATAACCTGGCTTGCTCAGAATAAGGGACCCGCAGAGGAACAAGCGGCGACTGAAGACACGGACGTTTGAATTCCGTACTACGGCTTGCGACTTATACTGACATTGTGCTGAAACACTTTGTGTTTCGGGTTGGGGACACCCCAGCTGGTATTCGGGCGGCGAAACTTGCTGCGGTTAAAGTAGTGTATCCAGGGTTTGCGCAGTAATCGCCACAGTGGCCCGGATACCCCCAGCCGGCGCAGGATTTTCTGACTGACAGGGAGCAGAGGCGGGGCGAGACCTGGTAGCACCCAGTTGCCGGCCGCACGGGCCTGCTGCTGAAGAAAGCCCGGTAGAAAATCGGTTACCGCGGGATCGATATAGAAGGCAGGCAGCAAACCGATGTCCTTCACTTTCACGTGGCCCTGCGCGATCAGTGATTGAGTCAGCGGCGTGCCCGGATACAGGCGCACACCTGTCATAGCCACCACCGCAGTGGGGTTCATGCGTCGCAGCGCGCGGCAGGTCGCCCGCACACTGGATTCGGTTTCACCGGGGGCGCCGAATATCAAGGTTTGACAGACCTTCATACCCGCTTCCATGCAATATCGGTTGGCGCGCTCGACTGTTTCAGCGTCAAAGGACTTGCCCAGCTGCTTCAGTTGCAGGTCGTCGATGGCATCGCTGCCCAGTTCAATGGATTCGCATCCGGCCCTTGCCATCAACCCGGCCTGGTGGCGGTCAAGTTTTACGGGTGTTGCGTAGCAACTCCAGGATACCTGCAGGTTTCGACTGAGGATTTCTTCGCAGATGGCTTCTATATGACCGCGTGGAAAATTCAGAATAGAGTCGACAAAGAATACCGGGTGCGGTCCGTATTCATGCTGCAGCTCTTGCAGTTCATCGACCACATCACCGGCTTCGCGTGCACGGAAACGATTGCCCTCCAGTAGTGGATAGGTGCAGTAGCTGCACTTGAAGACGCAGCCACGCTTGGTCTGCATATTGCCCATGCCGCCGCGGCGCACGTAGCGCGTGTAATCGAACAGATCGCGTGCAGGGCGTAAATCCTGTGCCCATAGCGGTCGGCGTCGTGGCACCACCGGTTGATTCGAGTGGTTTGAAACCCTGTGCGATGCGGCAATCAAACCGCTGATGGCGGACGGGTCGAGATCATTCTGCAGTGCATCCAGCAACTCCACAAAGACCCGTTCGCCTTCGCCGGGAATCCCCCAGTCCCCGCTGAGCGCCTCCATATAGGCATCCGGGAGAATGGAGAAGCCGGAGCCGCCGAGCACAACGGGTGCCTGGCTGACCCGGTGCAGGTTATCGACGACTTCCCTGTGCTGTGACAGGTAGTCCACCGTCAACGGATAGGCGGCATTGTCGACGTTGCGCAGTGACAGCCCGATGATATCTGGCTGGAAAACGGCTACCTGTTCACGTAAATCCCTTAGTGGATGGTGCCCGAAACACAGGTCCGCAACCTCGACCCGGTGGCCTGCATTACGTACCGCTGCTGCGACGTAGGCCAGGCCAAGCGGAAAGATCGGATCGGGGATCTGTTCGCGGTTCGCCGACACCAGAAGGACGCGCATGCCGGTCAGTGCGTATCCGGGGTGACAACAAGTTTGCCTTCCATGCCGCGCTCGCGGTGGCTTTTCAGGAAGGGCAGTTTCTTGCTGCAATAGAATGTTCGGTGTGCCTGACGCATAGTTACCCTCCATCGCGGTCTGCGGCTGCTTCGTTTGCTGTTGCCTGATCGCTTAAGACAGCAAACTGTCGGAAATATTCGACCGGTTCGGCAAAGTACACGTTCCATTTATTGCATCATACAGTGCTTTTATTCTACTTATACCGCTTCTTTATGTTTTAATGCGGCGGATTTCCGGAACCAATAAGCTAACCGCGAAACGAACCCTGTAATAGATATAGAAAGGAGAACATAATGAGTGACCTGGTAGTCATTGGCTTTGACGACGAGCTCAAGGCGTTTGAGATGCGTGCAGAACTGGCAAAACTCCAGAAAGAGTACCTCATCGACATGGAAGACGTGGTGGTGGTGACCAAAGACGACAACGACAAGGTCAAGCTGCACCAGGCCGTCAATCTCACCGCTGCAGGTGCCCTGGGTGGAACCTTCTGGGGCATGCTCATCGGCATGATTTTTCTCAACCCGGTGCTGGGCGCTGCGGTAGGCGCTGGCGCTGGCGCCGTTTCCGGAAAATTGTCCGATATCGGTATCAACAATGATTTCATGAAGGAGCTCGGGGAGACCTTCACACCAGGCTCTTCTGCACTTTTTGTCCTGGTTCGCAAAGTTACCCCGGACAAGGTGCTGGGGGCACTGAAAGGCTTCCATGGCAAGGTTCTCAAGACGTCGCTGACAGCGGACAAGGAAGAGGCGTTGCGGAAAGTCGTGGAGCAGGCCTGAAGCCGTTCATCGGGGCAGGGGACGTCCGCTTGACGTTTCCCTTGCCTTGATAGTAGTGGCGCAATCCGCCCGGATTGCAAACTGCGTCACAGAAGCGGTTGCCCGATCATGGCGACCAGCCCATACAGGCGTGCTTCAGTCTTGCTCAGTACCCAGCCGGCCACTGATACCACTTCGCCGTGTGCGTATTCCTGGCGCAGCAGACGCTGCAAGGCGCTGGCAGTTTGGTTTGCATCCGTCGTCAGAGAGATGGATGTGTCCTGCCTTTTCAGTGTCCGTTCAATGTCCGTGATCAGCGTATGGCAGTGGCGATATTCCGGATGCGCATCCAGGTAGGCCTGGCCGATTCGTGCTGCGGATTGCCGGTCGGCAATGGTTTTCCACAACCACGGTGGTTCCACGCAGGGTTCGGGTCCGCTATTGGCCAGCGAATAACGGTTGCTGCCAAAGCCGTAGGCTGTCAGGCTGAGCAGGGCCGACAGCAGAAACGTCCGGCGTGTGCACCGGCGGATGCCACACGTTGATAACAAAGATCTGCGTCCGGCAGTCATCGTATTCGCCCCTTGAGGTGATCGGCAAGCCGCAGGGTCAGTGCCACGAGGGTCAGTGTCGGGTTGGACGCGCCGGAGGTCGGGAACACCGAACTGCCGGCTACGTACAGGTTATCGACTGCATGGACTTTGCAGTTGTGATCGACCACACCACGCAAAGGATCATCGCTCATGCGCGTGGTTCCCATGTGATGGCTGCCACCGCCGAGGGGTTGGGGCCAGTCGCTCTGGTCTGCGACCATCTCGCGCAAGCGTCCGATACCCAGGGCACCGAACTCCAGTGGCAGCGAGTGCAGGTGTGTATAGAAGCTGAGGCGGTCCTGTTCCGTCAGACGCCAATTCAGTTTGATTTTCGCCAAGTCCAATGCATCGTGCTGTGTCGAGAGGCTGACGCGGCTGTCAGGATTCGGCGCCTGCTCGCAGGAACCGCCGATGCCCAGCCAGACGCCAAACTCGTCCGGATGCCCGGGTTTTACGGCATCGTCGTTATCAGTCAGAAAACGCCGGGCCGCCATCAGCATGTCGCGTCGTGCCGTATCATTCGCATTTGCTGCCTCCGGCAGCTGGTCTGCAGAGTATTTACCGGCAACGCCCATCATGAATGTGGCATTGAGTAAGCGATGTTCACGCAGAAACGCTTGTGTGGGGTTGAAGGCCGCCTTGGCGGAACGACCTTCCGCCATCACCCGCTCTCGCAGGATTTTTGGTAATCGATTCAGGTCCGCGACCACCATTTCAGCGAAGCCGCCCATGTGCGGGTGTTCCATGAAGAATCGGCCGACCAGATCGTTCTGATTGCCCAGCCCGGCCTGTATGACGTTGTTGGATAACAACAGGATACGCGCGTTTTCAAGTCCACCCGCCGCCAGCACGTAATAGCGGGCTTTAACGCTGTGTGTGAGGCCGTTCAGGGTGCGGATGGCGAGTCGTTTGACACCGCGGGCATCGTCGCTGGCGGAAATCCGGGTGACGTTGGCGTTGAGCAGGATGCGGGTATTAGCGGCTGCCTTCAGTTCATCCCCATAACGGCTGCCGAAACGGGTCGGGGAGCTGAACTGAACGAACTGCAGTCGCATGCGTCCGGTCGCCAGGCCGGGCAGTTTCTCGCCGGTCACTCGCTGCCAGTATTTTCTGTCATCAAAGCGGCCGGGGGCGACTTCGACGATTTCGGCCGCCGGTTCGTAATAGGGTATCAGTTCGTCGATAGCGAACGGCCAGCCACTGAAAGGCACCCAGTCACGCTGTTCAAAATCAATGGCATCCAGCGGGCGGCAGTATCCACCCCAGTGGTTTGAGCTGCCGCCGAAAAGGCGCAGGCGTGTGGCTGATGGTGAATAGTCGATACCTGTATTTTCACCCTCGTAGAGCGACTGAACCTCCGGGTCTGGCTCCAGTCCGCCGGCCTCCACCACGCAGACACTGATTCCGCTGCCCGCCAGGGTGCGCGCCAGGGTGATGCCGGCGACGCCTCCGCCGATAATGGCAAGATCGGCCTCCAGGCTGGTCTGATCGGGTAATGTGCGTGCGTCTGTGAACATGTGGATCGCGTCGTCCGCGCTATTGTTCGCCGCTGTTGGCCGCGTTTGGATCCAGCACGCTGCGTGCGACCTGTTGCATGCTGCCGGTCTCGCCGATCCAGCTGGCGGGCAGGGCCGGTATGGCACTGATGATGGAGACGATGACCGCGGCGGCATAGGGTACCGACTGGAACAGCAGCATGATAGACCACATCAAAAGATCCAGTGTCTCGGTGCCAAATGCATTTATGATTGCGAACGAAGCCAGGCACAGCGCAAAAAACAGCAGTGCTTCTTCCCGTGCGGCGTTCAGGGCCTTGAATACGGCGTGTTTGTGAGCCTGTTTCGGGGTGCGGAAAAACGGTTTACTGCGTACAAAGAAGCCGGTGAGTATCGCCAGGCCTATGGTGTGCGTGAGTCCGAGACCTGCCAGTGCGGCGGAAATCGTCTGAACCGTATTGGCGTTCACACGGGTATGGTACAGATAGACCAGTTTGCCCACTTTGAAAACAAACAGCGCCAGCGGCAGGATAGAGAATATCAGCAACGGGGGGTCTATGTGTTTGGGCGCCAGTATCATCGCCACCGACCAGCCCAGTGCAGCAAAGCTGAACAGCAGGTTGACGCCGTCAGCGAACCAGGGTAACCAGCCGGCGAGAAAGTGGTAGCGTTGTCCGGAACTCAGCTTGCCTTTGCCGCGCAACAGGCTGCCGGCGTGGCGCCGCATAATCTGCACGGCACCGAACGCCCAGCGGAAACGCTGTTTTTTGAAATCGATGAAAGTATCGGGCATCAGCCCGCGGCCATAGCTCTTGGCGATATAGCTGGCTTCGAGGCCTTGTTCAAAGATTCGCAAGCCGAGCTCGGCGTCTTCGGTGATACACCATTCCGCCCAGCCGTCTACACTCTGTAACGCTGATTTGCGCACCATGGTCATGGTGCCGTGCTGGATAATGGCATTGCGTTCGTTTCGCGTGATCATACCGATATAAAAAAAGCCGCGGTACTCCGCGTAGCACATCGCTTTGAAGGCGTTATCATGCGCATCGCGATAGTCCTGGGGTGCCTGCACGATGGCAACATTCCCCTGCGTTAACTGGGGTGCGAGGTCGCGTAACCAGCGCGGATCGACCAGGTAATCGCTGTCGATGACCGCGACGATTTCAGCACCCGGGTCAGTGTGTCGCAGTGCGAAGTTGAGTGCACCGCCCTTGAAACCGGCCAGCGGATCTTCGTGAAAAAAACGGAAGTTTGCGCCGAGTTTTGTGCAATGGTCGCGCACCGGTTGCCATACCGCCGGGTCCCTGGTGTTGTTGTCGATGACGATGACTTCGTAACGCGGATAGTCGAGTTGTGCCAGCGCATCGAGGGTCTCGATCATCATGGCCGCCGGCTCGTTATAGGCCGGCACGTGCACCGAGACCATCGGAAGCACCTCGTCGCTGACCTCTACAGGTTTGAACATGCGCCGGTGTTGCTTTGTCCAGAGTGCCTCGGCCCATTCATGCGCTTCGGCCAGCAGCACTACGATGACACCAATCATGCCAAGCATCAGCAGTATGCCGACCGCCACACTGGTGAAGGTGAGGTACTGATGGGTGTAGTCGTAGATGATCCACACGGCTGCGGTTGTGGCTGCATAGGTTATCAGGGCCAGAAAGCCGCGGCCACGAGCGCCCAGCTGCCTGCTGTCGATGAGCGTCAGGGCAAAGATGATCAGGGCGATGATGACCGAGATACCGGCGAGGATCGGCCAGTCCGGTATTTCCACGATGGGCTCGGTGAACTGGAACTTGGGTTTGCGTTCCACGTCATAGACACCCCAATAGGCACCGACCGCGCCTTCATGCTCGCGTTTCCACTTCTGGTCAAAGGCTTCCATCAGGTAATAGATGTAGTTTTCTTCGGCGGCGCGTGCCAGAAAACGCCGCAGGAAGGTTGCTTCATTGGCCGGCGAGGCTACCGCGCCCTTGATGCTGCGGCCATTGCTCGGCCAACCCACTTCGCCTATGACGATGGGTTTACCCGGGTAGAGTTGTTTCAGTTCATTGACGTTGTTGACCACGAACGCCCGGGCGTCCTTGAGCGCTACGCCTTCCCAGTAGGGCAGCAGGTGTACGGTGATGTAATCGACGTGATCCACCAGTTTCGGGTATTTTTTCCAGATGTAAGGCGGTTCGGCGGTGCTGACCGGGATATCGGTCTGGGTGCGCGCCATGTCCAGATATTTGATCAGTTTCTTCACCGGGATATCACGACGTAACAGGACCTCGTTACCAACAATGATGCGGACCACGTTACGTGAGCGGACCGAGATGTTGAGCATGTTGAGGATTTCGTTGCGGGTCTTCTCGTCATTGGCGTCCACCCAGGCGCCCAGCGCGACATTGATACCGTATTTGGCGGCCAGGCGTGGAATGTCGCCCAGAGTTTTTTCCACCGTATAGGTGCGGATGGCGTTGGTTTTTCCAGACAGCAATGCCAGATCGGATTCGATGTCTTCGATGCTGGGGTGCTTGTTCCAGATGGGCCCCTGGTCAGCCTGATAGGGGGAAAAGGCAAATCCCTGAATACGCTCAGGCCAGGCCGGTTCGTTGTCTGGACGGTTGTATAGTGCCCAGGCCATGATAGTGAGCGCAGTAATGGCAATCGCAATAATGAAACTGGACTTGTGCATGACCGAATAATAAGTGAATCAGAGGGGGCAGACTATAGCGAAGGGGTCGGTGACAAATAATAATAAGTCTCATTTGTCGCCGACCCCTTATTTGCTGGAGCAAAATCATGGGCTTGGGTCAGGATGGGCTTCGTGGATCGTCTGGATTCCCGGCACCGGGCGAGTCAGGTCAGCGGCGCAGTCGGTGTCAGCTGCCAGATTTCCTTGTTGTAGTCGAGCATAGTGCGGTCGGTGGAGAATTTACCGCTGTTTGCGGTGTTCAGGATGCTCATGCGGGTCCAGCGCTCTCTATCGCGATAGGCTTCGGCCACGCGTTCCTGCGCATCGACGTAACTGCGGAAGTCAGCAGCGGTCAACCAGGGATCCTGTGCGCTGTTGATAGAGCGGATGAGGGGTTCAAACAGATTTATTTCAAACCGGCTGAAGTGGCCGCTTTGCAACAGCTTCATGACAGCATGCAGGTCCTCATCCGCCGCGATGATTTCCCAGGGTCGGTAATCCTTGCGTGTTTCATCCACCTGTTCAGCGGTCAGGCCGAACAGGAAGAAATTATCGTCACCGACTTCTTCCAGGATTTCGATATTGGCGCCATCGAAGGTGCCAATCGTGACGGCGCCGTTCATCATGAATTTCATGTTGCCGGTACCGGAGGCTTCTTTTCCCGCAGTGGATATCTGTTCGGAAAGATCCGCGCCCGGGCAGATTATCTCCATGGCCGATACCCGGTAATTGGGGAAGAATACCACCTTGAGCATGTCGCCAACCGCTGGATCGTCATTGATCACCCTGGCGACATTACTGATCAGCTTGATGATCAGTTTGGCTATGGCATAACCCGGCGCCGCCTTGCCACCGATCAGTACGCAGCGATTGGTCCAGTTTTCCGTGTCGCCGTGTTTGATACGGTTATAAAGATGGATGACATGCAGGGCATTCAGCAATTGACGCTTGTATTCATGAATGCGTTTTACCTGCACATCGAACAGCGCATTGCAGCTGACTTTCACGCCGCATTCGCTTTCGATCAGCGTGGCCAGCCGTTGCTTGTTGTCCATTTTGATATCGTGCCAGCGTTGCCGGAAATCAGCATCCTCGGCACAGGGCGCGAGCGTGCGTAACTGGTCGAGGTTAGTAGTCCAGCTGTCTCCGATGATCTGCTCCGTGATCAATTTTTTCAGGCCCGGGTTACACATGCTCAGCCAGCGTCGCTGGGTGACGCCATTGGTCTTGTTGTTGAACTTGTCCGGCCACATTTCGTAGAAGTCACGGAACAGACCTTCCTTGAGCAGCCGCGAATGCAGCTCGGCCACGCCGTTCACCGAGAAGCTGCCGACAATGGCGAGGTAGGCCATGCGCACCTTTGGTGTATCGCCTTCCTCGATAATCGACATGCGGCGCAGGCGGTCGGTATCCCCCGGCCAGCGCCGTGATACCTCGGCCAGGAAACGTGCGTTGATCTCGTAGATGATCTCCAGCAAGCGCGGCAGCATGTTGTCGAACATGTACACCGGCCATTTCTCCAGGGCCTCCGGTAACAGGGTGTGGTTGGTATAGGCCATGGCGCTGTTGACCATACCCCAGGCTGTATTCCAGTCGATACGGTGTTCATCGACCAGCAGGCGCATCAACTCGGCCACCGCGATACTGGGATGGGTATCGTTGAGCTGGAAACAGTGTTTGTCGCTGAGCGTGTCAAAATTTCTGCCGTTCAGACGGACCCAGCGGCGTAACACATCCTTGAGGCTGGCCGACGCCAGCAGATACTGCTGACGCAGGCGCAGTTCCTTGCCGTTTTCGCTGGCATCGTTGGGATACAGCACCATGGTGATGTGTTCGGCATCATTCTTCGATTCGACCGCCTGCGCATAATCGCCGGCGTTGAAATCATCCAGGTCGAACTCGTCGGTCGACGTCGCCTTCCACAGGCGCAGGCTGTTGACCGTATCATTGCCATAGCCGGGGATTGGTATGTCATATGGCACAGCCAGCACGTCATGGGTGGCGACCCAGCGTACCCGGCGCTCGCCGTTTTCATCATTGAAGACTTCGGTACGGCCACCGAAGTGAATGCGCTGCGTGTATTCCGGCCGTTCGAGCTCCCACGGATTGCCGTCGCGCAGCCAGTGATCCGGTTCCTCCAGCTGGTAGCCGTTAATCAGTTCCTGACGAAACATGCCGTATTCGTAGCGCAGCCCGTAGCCCAGCACCGGCAACTGCAGGGTGGCACAGCTGTCGAGGAAACAGGCAGCCAGGCGCCCAAGACCCCCATTTCCCAGCCCGGCATCGTGCTCGGCGTCTGCCACCTCCTCCAGTTCAATGCCATAGTTGTAGAGCACACTGGCGACTTCGTCGGTAATGCCCAGATTGAGCATGGCATTACCCAGCGCCCTGCCCATCAGGAATTCCAGTGACAGATAGCAGGTGCGCCGCGCGTTGCCTTCTTCATAGGCGAAGCGGGTGTTTTTCCAGCGTTCCATCAGCCGGTCGCGCACCGTATAGGCGAGCGCCTCGTACAGGTAGTGGTCGGTACAGTGTTGCTTGTCCCGACCCAGTGTGCGGTTATAGTAGCGCAGGAAGTCTTCATCGATGGTTTTCTCATCCATGGCCAGCGGCGGCAGATCCGTCAGCTTTGGATGAGGGGTAAAAACGTTGGGTGTGTAATTTGACATGTCAAATAAACCTTCAAGGGTTCGGTTAATCGTTGCAGTACACTGCCGCGAAGCTCACAGCTTGAAGATCGGCCGCGGTTGCTTGCTCTCGTAGTAGGGCATCATTTCGGGTACCAGCGCCTCCAGTGTCTGCTTGCGGTTGTACGGTGCCGGATGGGTGCTCAAAAACTGCGGTGGATTGCTGCCGCCCACTTTTCCCATTTTCTCCCACAGTGTCACCGCGGCCCGCGGGTCGTAGCCCGCCTTGGCAGCCAGCTCGATACCGATACGATCGGCCTCGGTTTCTGCGGTGCGGCTGTTGGGCAATTTGATCGCCAGCATCGCGGCAACGGCGGCACCCGACATGGCGAGCCCGGGGCGGTCAGACGCTATGCCCACGGCAGCGACACCTGCTGAGGTCGCCAGGCTGACCGACATTTTTTCAGCCTGGTGATTGGCGAGTGCATGCGCGATTTCATGCCCCATGACCTGGGCAATTTCGTCATCGGTGGTCTGGACCTTCTCAATGAGCCCCGTGTAAATCGCCATCTTGCCGCCGGCCATGCACCAGGCGTTGACCACCTCGGGATCGTCGATCACTTTGATGCTCCATTCCCATTGCGCCGTTGCCGGCCGCATTTGCACCGCCTGCGCCACCAGCCGTTCGGTAATCTGCGTCACACGCTTTTTCAGCACCGGGTCATTGTCAACCTTGCCCTCTTCGCTGAGCGGCTTGAGTGTCTGCGCGTAAGCTTCCTTCGAGGCGCTGATGGCGGACTCTTCCGAGACCAGCATGAGTTGCCGGCGCCCGGTTGGACTGGTGGCGCAGGCAATAAGCAACAGGCTGATAAGCGCGAGGAGGGTGAACCGTTTCATGGATATGTCCGTAGTGTCAGGAAGGATATCGGGGACAGGCTCCTAGGGAGCCTCAACCATTTCCCTGGTAATTTCGAGTACCTGCTGGCCCCCCTGTTCCCGGACCAGCCCCGTGGCCATGGGATCGAATTCCAGGCGCTTGGCAATATTTCCAAATACTTCCCGCAAAGCCCGGGCACCCAGACGATTCTCCTTGGCGGCTCTTTCAGCAATGAGGAAAGTTGCCTCTTCCGTGATGGTGAGGGTGATTCCGCCGTGCTTGAAATAGCCAACTGCGGTGGGCCAGATGGCGCCTGGAACGTCCTTGAATATCTTCACCAGGTCGGGAACGCTGAAATCGTGCAGCATAATAGTGCTGTCGAAGCGCGACAGGAACTGTGGTGTCATACCGTAGTCGAATATATCCTCCTGGGTCAGGTGGCTGCCGAAGTCGAATACGTAGCGTCGCTCCAGGGTGCCGTCGGCTCGAGGCACCAGCTTCCAGAAGCTGTCGGCCCCCGATTTTTCGCTGGCGCGATTAAAGACCTGGTCGTACAGTTCCTCGAAGGCGCCACCGGCGACAAACAGGATATGCTCGGTATTGATCGGAGTTGTCAGCGTATGCCAGCCGCCTGCTTCGAAGTAGGGTATTTCAACCTGGACGTTCTCGTTCTCCATGAGGGTGAGCAAACTGTCCTGGGCAATGATGCCTTTGACATTGGGTTCACCACCGACCACCGCCCGTATCTTATCGACTTCATCGACACAGACGATGCCGTGTGCGACGTAGTCCCGCACGGTCTCGAGTTCAGCCTTCTCGCCGAGGATTTTTACCGTCTGCTGCGCAAGTCGGTCCATCACGACATTCGTCTGTTTGCCACGGCTGGCCAGGTCCGCCACCAGGTTGGCGTTGATACGGATGATGGTGGAGAATTTCTCAAAGCCTTGAGCCTGAGAAAAAAACCGTTCTGCAGCCTGCATGATGGTGGTTTTTCCGGTGCCTGAATTACCGATCATGAGCACGTTACCCACGGAATGCTCAATGAGGTGTTTGTAGATGGCAACGGACATGTCCTGCAGGGCTTTTTCCTGGCCGATCACATCTTCGCTCAAGATGGTGAATATTTCCCTGGGCGTCATTGGCGGTCCTGAATTCCTGCTGACATCAGGTGGCACTGCCAAGCCAGAACGTCATGTCCTTGTCGAGGAATTCCCGCCAGGACATGTAGTGCGTGCCGTCGCAGGAAAACGTCAGGCTGACAAGGCCATTGAAGATGTTGATCGAAGCCGAGCGCAGGTAGAGCGTTTCGTCCGCCGTGCGCAGCTTGCGCATGCCGTTCAGTATGCTGCCGATCTTCTTCTTCGGTATCAGCGCATTTCCGGGGTAGGCGCAGCGCGGGTAGAGCAGGCAGACATCCGGGTCACACAGCGCTTCGTGGTCGAGGAAGCGGTAACGGAAGGGGTCTTCAACCAGCCAGATGGTGACACGGCTGCTGGAAAAGTGGATCACGCCCTGGAACATGCCGCGCTCGGTCAGCAACTCCTCGAGGATGGCGCAGGCCGAGTCCATGTTGCGGTCCATCAGGCTCTCGATCCGGCACTGCTGGAACACGGTACCGCGAATCGCCGGGTCCCCCTTGATCTGCAGCCAGTCGCTGCATTCTTCGTAGAGCTCGGCGGTCACCGGCAGGTCGCGCAGGTCGAAATCAGCCGCCAGGTAGCCGAGTGTTTCGCTATCCCGGCGTACCAGCTGCAGAGCCGTCAGCGACGGCCGGTTGGAGCGCAGGCTGAGATAAGCATCGGACAGCAGAAACCCCCAGGACGGGACTGCCTCGCGCATATACGGACGCTGTGAGCGATCACGTCCGTAATGTTCGGGCAGCAGGCCACCGATGCTGGCATTGTCACTGATCTGGACGCCGTTGGTATCCAGCACATACAGGAACAGGCAGTGCGGTACTTCCCGGAAGTGGTCGGTGAGTACGATGTCGAGTGCCTCGCGTTGCCCCCACTCCGCTGCGCACTTGCCAGCCAGTCGCGCCAGTGGTGCGGACAACATCTCGGCCAGCTCCACCCGCTGTCGATGGATGGCATCTTTCAAGGTCTCGTTCATGGCGCCAAGTCTAAGGGTTGCCGGGTTATCGGTCTATGGGTAATTGTTGATGACGCACTGGCTGCGCGCGCGTGGTTGCCAGCTATTGCACGGCCTGATCACTGGCGCGGCGCAGACCGTCGCGGAGACAGGAAACGGCGCGTCTCTTGTTTTGTGTTTTGCAGCTTAACGAATATTCAGAATGGGGTTAAGATGGCAGGTGAGAGAATTGAACCGGTGGCCGCCTGCGTATGAAAAAACTGAAACATGAATCAGAGTTGGTCAAGGAAGCGATTCGCGCCGGTGTGAAATATGGTGAGGATCGCGGTGTCGTCGAGTTTGAGCCCACCGACTCGGCGAATGAGAAAATCGAGTACATCTACAGATTGCTGGTCCACGACAAAGTCATACCACCCCTGCCCGAGGAACAGGTCTCGCAAAAGGCCATGAGGCACAGGCTGGCTATCTGGGCCTCGAGGCAGTTGCCGAAAGATCATCCCCTGCTGAAATAGTCATCGGTCCTTCAGGCTTGATCGAGGCACTGCAATATGAGATTTTCGAGCGCCTGCAGGCTGCGATCAAAGACGGAAAACAATGAAGCCGATCAGATTCTTTCGCCATGTGGCCTGTGAATCGCCGGGCTATTTTGGCACCGTGCTGGAACGACGCGGTGTTCCTTTTGATGTGGTTTGTCTTGATGAAGGGATCAGCGTGCCTCGGGACCCCGGCGAGGCGGCAGGGCTGGTCATTATGGGTGGTCCCGGGAATGTCAACGAGCCCACCGACTGGATGCAACAGGAGCTGGAGCTGATTCGGCGGGCGGCCGATCAGGGTGTGCCGGTGCTGGGTATTTGTCTCGGTGCGCAGCTGATCAGCAAGGCGCTTGGCGGTGAGGTCTATCGGGGCGAGAGCCTGGAAGTGGGCTGGCATGTGGTGCAGCGGGTGGCGGATGCATCGGGGCAGGGATGGTTTGATGGTCTGCCATCACGCTTCGAGGTGTTCCAGTGGCACGAGCATACTTTCTCGCTGCCGCCCGGTGCTGTGACATTGGCGCACAGCGCCTGCGCGGAACAGCAGGCGTTCGCCATCGGCAACATGTTGGCCATGCAGTTTCACCTTGAAATGACGCCGGAATCCATCACCGGGCTGGTGGAGCGTTATCCCGGTGATCTCAAGGACGTGTCGGACTGTGTTCAGAGTGCAGAAACCATCAGCGCTGATCTGGCCGTACGGACCCGCCGCCTGTACCGGATCGCGGATGTGGTGTTCGGCCGCTGGCTCGCGATGATCAAAGACAACAAAACCACCTGATGTGCCGTGCGATCAGCCGGGTGGCAGGAGGACGAGAATCCGTCGGCCGCCAGACTTGTCGCCAGCATCGCCTGAAGCGCCTGCTGTTGGTGCGCTGACCTCGTGGGGACAGCGACCAGCCTCTTGCTGTATTATTTGCGGATAATAGACTCAACATTGGCGCCCCGGTAATGCCCCTGAAGAATGAATTTGTGACAACCATGACGGATGTGAAAATCTCTCGTGAAGATCTCAAGCGACTGAGAACCCTGAGAATTCTTCCCAACCTGTTCAAGATTCCACTGTTTATCAGCATCATGGGCCTGTTGACCTGGCTGGCCTGGACAAGCGAATCGGGGTTGATCCGCTGGTCGGCCTACATCGGCCTGGGTTACCTGTGGATGAGCATGGTGACCTTCATGCACGATGCGACCCACAACACCCTGTTTGCAGAAAAGTGGGAAAACTGGACTTTTGGTATTATCGCTATGGTACCCCTGATGGCCTCGTTTATTTCTTTCAAAGAGGACCACATGGACCACCATCGCTACAACCGCAGCTACAGGGATCCGGATGCGTTTACCATGGGGAAAAGGGGTGTCGCGGATTTTATCGCTTTTTACGCCTACATCATTGCCGGTGCGGTACTCAGCTTCGTGCACTTCAACCTGATTTACCCGATCCAGCGTTTTAACCGGAGAAAGTGGGCCATCCATCTGTCTGAAATCCTGCTGAAGACAGCCTGTTACTGGGCACTGATTGCCTGGGCACAGAAAAACGGAGTGCTCGCCAAAACACTCGAAGTCTGGTTGATACCGGTGTTTTTCTTTTCCCTGTTTAATTCCATGCGCTTCATCGCGGAGCACTATGAAACCCCGTGGAACGAGGGGCAGTTGCTGGGCTCCCGGACAGTAACATCAAACCCGCTGCACAGTTTCTTCTGGAACAACATCAACTGGCATATCGGGCACCACGTCTACCCCGCAGTGCCCTGGTACAACCTCGTCGAGCTTCACAACATGATGAAGCCCGGGCTGGAGGAACGGGGAGCGATTATAGACAAGAGTTATCTGGCGGTATTCTTCAAAGCGCTGGTTCGCGGACCCGAAACGGAAGAACGGCTCAAGACAGCGCTTGAAAAGAGAAGAACCACAACCGGCGGCCCTGTACCGGTAGCCGTCCAGCCAGTCCCCGGGAAGATCTGATACCCTTAAAGAGGAAAACCTTTCAGATGCTCCTGGTCACGAGCAGGCGTCAGGTGAATGCCTGCAGGTTAACGCGTGCAGTGCACACCAGTCACGCTGATTCAGCGTTGATGGCGCCGTCAGAACTGAAATCCGACAAAGGAGCTGAGACATGAGCGAGACCACGACCTTAACACCGCCGGACCAGGCGGTGCTGACGCCACCCGCTCCGGTCAGCGCGCCTGAAAAGGAGGAAGCCGCGCGTATGGTGCCGGTGACGGATGATCAGCGTGAGAAGCTTGAGAAGAAAGTGCAGGAGTTTATCGACATTGTCGTGAGTGCCGATGTTAACAGCGAACCCTTCAAGGAGAAGGTGAGCGCTATCCACAAGCTGGGCAACGTCGAGATTCGCGAAGCTGCGAGCATGTCCAGTCGCATGCTGGAGCGGCCGGTGAGGGCGATGAACGAGGGGCTGTTCGATGAGGATTCAACGGTGGGTCGATCACTGCTCGAGTTAAGACAGACGGTTGAAGAACTGGATCCTTCGCGCCACGGTGATCTGCTGTCAGCAAAGAAACTGTTCGGGTTTATTCCCTTTGGTAACAGGCTGAGCAATTACTTTCATCAGTACCAGTCCGCCCAGAGTCACATCAACGCCATCCTTGAGTCCCTGTATAACGGTCAGGATGAACTGCGCAAGGACAATGCGGCGATCGAAAACGAAAAGGCGCGTCTCTGGGAAACCATGGGCATGCTGGAGCAGTATACCTATGTCGGCAGGCAGATCGATGCCGCCCTGGAAGCACGCATTGCCGAAATCGAATCCCAGCATCCGGGGAAGGCGCGTGTCGTCAAAGAGGAAATGCTGTTTTACGTCAGGCAAAAGGTTCAGGACCTGCTGACCCAACTGGCTGTCAGCGTGCAGGGCTATCTATCGCTGGATATGGTGCGCAAGAACAACCTGGAGCTGATCAAGGGGGTTGACCGCGCCAGCACCACCACGGTTTCGGCATTGCGCACCGCAGTCATCGTTGCCCAGGCCCTGACCAATCAGAAACTGGTGCTGGATCAGGTCACCGCGCTGAACAGAACCACCAGTGACATGATCGCCGGCACCGCCCGAATGATGAAACAGCAGGCAGCGGACATCGGCCAGCAGGCATCCAGTTCAAGCGTGGAGGTCGACAAGCTGAAAGCGGCATTCTCGGATATCTACGCAAGCATGGATATGATGGCCGAGTACAAGGTCAAGGCACTCGACAACATGCAGCAAACGGTCAACGCACTGAGCGATGAAGTGGAAAAATCGAAGACCTGGCTGGACCGCATACGCAAGCAGGAAGCCGCTTCGGGAATCGCGCCAGCCGAGCTCGTGCCGTCCGACGAAGTACGCATCTGAGGCAAGCTGCCAATCTTATAAAAACGGCTGGCGGGCGAATTTGTCTTTGATGAATCGTCCATGAATCAACAGGCTCTCCGCGTCCCTTTCAAAGTAGCTGCGGGTCAGGTCGGCAAGGGCGTGATCAAGCAGGTGCAACTGTTCCTGCAGGGCCTGTTCCGCGCTCCGGCCATCGCGCAGTCGCTCGGTTCGTGCCAATTGCGAGGGCAGCTGCAGGTAGTTGTTGATGGTGTCGGGCAGGTAGTCGAAGGCGATTTTGCGGACCTCGAAAGGTTTGAAATCGAATAACTCGGCACTACTGTCACTGTGCTCAATCAGAAAGGCAAGTTTCTCTTCAATACGTTGCAGCGTGGTGAGGGTGTCCTGCCCGGCCCGTTCCCGCAGGCGTTCATGCAGGGATTCGAGTTGATTGCGCCAGGCGGCCAGCTCAGTTGAATCGCGCGTCTGTGTGCCGAGCTCGTCGGTAATCTCACTGTCAAGGGCTTCAATGGAGGCTTCACGCAACGCTTTTTGCAGGTGTTGCAGTTCGCCCGCCAGGCGCTCGGATGGCCCGGCCTCCTGAGAGCCGATGGTTTCGGGCAGTGCCAGTAATCGCTGCAGCAGGCGCGGCAGTCCGGGCAGTGCCGAGGTCCACACCGAGCGGACTTTGGCAGCTAAGGAATTGCGTTTTTCGAGACGTGCCGCAAGCAGTTTCAAGTCGTCGAAAGCACTCTGTGCCTGGTCGGCGACCTGTGGGTCAAGGCGACGGTGGGCTTTTCTCACCAGCTTGCCGATGCGCCGCAATTCACGGCGCAGGTTTCTGGAAACCGCTGGAATGGGCACCTCGGCCCTGGCCGGCAGAAACAGCCATAGCGCCAGATAGACCCACAGGCTCAGAGAAAAGGAAAAGAACACCGATACCAGTACGGCCAGGCGGACCCACTTGACGTTGGTGCCCAGGTAGTCGGCGATACCGGCACATACCCCGCCCAGCCGGCGGCGGCGAAGATTGCGTTGCAGCTTTGCTCCCAAACTCATTGTGTGTCGTAAAATCCACCTGTCCGCGTATTGAATAGCACGGATCGTCTGTTCAGAATACTGTGAAAACGAACTCATTCATATGTCGACAGCCGGGCTGGAAACGCAGTATCCGGGTGATGGCCGATTGGCCCAGCGGCCTGCCTGGTATGGAATGGTTTACAGGTGACGAAAGGCCGGTCAGAATTTGTAACGTGCAATGCAGACGGGTTCAGAAAAAAATCTTTGTTTACTTTGTCTTGACTGGACTGACCGGTCAACTATAATGCCTGTCATGAATCCAGCGGTTGACACCCAACAACGCATCCTCGATTCGGCTCGTGAGCTGATTCATTCGCGCAGTTATGCCGACGTTGGCGTGGCGGCAATTTGCCGGCACGCAGGGGTGAAGAAGGGCAGCTTCTACTATTTTTTTTCCAGCAAGCGGGATCTGGTACTCGCTGTGCTGGATAGTTATTACCTGCAGATGAAACGCAATCTGTTGGATGTCGCGTTTTCTCCGGGGTTACCCCCCTTGCAGCGCCTGCAGCGCTTTGCACAACTGCTGTATGAGGTTCAAAAGTCGAATGTCGCCAGTACCGGCTACCTGTTTGGCTGCCCGTTCGGCAATCTGGCGGTGGAGCTGTCTACCCAGGATGAACCGATCCGCCTGAAAGTTGCAGAGATCTTCTCCAGGCTGCGCACCGACTTTCGCCGCATCCTCGACGAGGCGGTCAAAACCGGTGACCTGGAAGGCATCGACACCGAAGCTACCGCAGCAGCGATGCTGGCCTATTTCGAGGGCGTCATGATGATGGCCAAAACGCAAAACGACCCCGAAGTGTTGCACCAGCTGTTGCCGGGCATAGCGGCGATCCGTATTTATCCCGCAGACGCTCTGCTTTAAAATCCTTCGAGTCCGCCCCTTCTTCTGAGTTGCCATGAATGTTATTGAAGCACTGAATCAACGTAAATCTACCCGGGCATTCTTAAAACAGGACGTGGATAAGGCGGTCATCGAGGAGATCCTGGATGCAGCCAGACACGCACCCTCCGGCGCAAACACCCAGCCGTGGCAAGTGGTGGTGGTGACAGGCGAGAAAAAACGCAAACTCGAACAGAAACTCGAAGCGGCATTCAGCGACGGAATCGAAGCTAAAATGGATTATCTCTACTATCCGACGGAGTGGTCTGAACCCTACAAGTCGCGCCGTGTCGCCTGTGGCATGGAGCTCTACAGAGCCCTGCACATCGCGCGCGAGGACAAGCAGCGGCGGCGAGATCAGTGGGCGGCAAACTATCGCGCTTTTGATGCGCCCGTTGCCTTGTTCTTTTTCATGGATGCCGGTCTGCAAACCGGCTCATTCATGGATTACGGCATGTTCCTGCAGTCGCTGATGTTGGCGGCCGTGGACAAGGGCCTGGCAACCTGCCCACAGGCCGCGCTGGCCGAATATCCGGCGCTGGTGAAACAGGAATTGGGTTACCCTGAAAACAGCATACTGATATGCGGTATGGCGCTCGGTTATGAAAATCGCGACGCTGCGATCAACCATTACCGTATGCCGCGCGATGAAGTCTCTGCCTTTGCACGGTTCTTTGAGTAAGGCCATCAATGCTCCACAGTGGCTGCGGTCGCTGGCAATGTCACGGGTCGAATACCTGACCCGTGCCGATGTGGTGGTTCTGGATTCAGCAGTTCCCGTTTTCGGAACGCAGTGGGTCGCCGAGGGCAGGGTATTGCCAGATTAAGTCCGTCAGGAGTTCGAGGACTACCTCAATTGCGGCCGTCTCGAGCCCGGTTGCCACGCCTCTGATCAAGAAGGCAGGGCGGACCCACAAAACAGCTCACACCGGCGCCGTCACGCTAATCCAGCGTTTCGGCAGTGCGCTGAATCTGAATACGCAGTCGTAATCCCCCTGTTGTGCAAGCTATCGATTTTCATGGCTATATCCGGAATTCGCAACGCATGATTATTAGCTCTGCTCTGACTATATAGCGATTTCAGGTACGTTCATACTGTACGAAATTTCGATGGAATGTGCGCAGGAATATCCACATCCCCAGCGGTCAAGTAAATCATGTCAGCGAATGCGTCCAATGTACGGAATCCGCTGGCTCTGTTCTTGACGATTTTGACAATTCGGTTGAGGCCCTCGGCAATTGCGTTTGTCAGGCCCGTGTCGATGAATGCCAGGATTCCATCGTAGTGCCGTTGTACGGTCTCCACGAACTTTTTCATTGGCTCCAA
>JAUXDG010000085.1 GCA_030618475.1 Gammaproteobacteria bacterium
ACCAATCGTATGGCCTATTCTTTCCGCATCACCAAGCCCCCTGCGGTATATGGACTCCTGCGAAAATTTATCTCCGTTATTTCGATAGAGGAAAAAACCTTCATCCTGAAATGTCACCAGGTCCACATCTGCATCATTATCGACATCGATCCAGGCGAAACTGCCAATTTGCTCGCCAGGAATTCCAAGGCCGGTTTCAAGGCAGGTGTCGATATCTGCCTGGCCCTGGATCCGGCCAGTTCGGAGTTCTACAGAGACGGCAAATACCACCTCGAATCCGAGAACAAGGTGCTGGATGCGCGGGGCTTCGGTGATTACCTGGCGGCCTGGGTGGACCAGTATCCGATCATATCTATCGAAGACGGCATGGCCGAAGACGACTGGGAAGGCTGGAAGCTGCACACCGAAAAACTGGGCGGACGCATCCAGCTGGTCGGTGACGATCTGTTTGTCACCAATACATCCATTCTGCAACGCGGTATCGATGAAGGGATTGCCAATTCCATTCTCATTAAACCTAACCAGATCGGTACGCTGACAGAAACCCTGGCAGCCATCGAGTTGGCAACCAGCGCCGGCTATACGGCTGTGGTTTCGCATCGTTCCGGTGAGACCGAGGACGTGGTGATAGCGGATATTGTTGTCGGCAGTGATGCCACGCAGATCAAGACCGGCTCGTTGTCGCGTTCCGATCGTGTCGCCAAATATAACCGGCTGATGCGCATCGAGGAACAGTTGGGCGAGGCAGGGCATTACCCGGGCACAGCGGCATTCAATCAGCGCCTGGGCTCCTAGCAGGTTAGCCGGTTTTGTTCCGCTGACACAGGTATGCGATGGCTGGTCTGGTTGCTTGTGGTGCTGTTTGTACTCCTGCAGTACAAGCTGTGGGTGGGGGACGGCAGCCTCGCGGAAGTCTGGGATCTGTACCAGCAAGGCGAGTTGCAGAAGCAAGAGAACCAGCGACTACACGAACGCAATCAGACGCTTGAGGCCGAGGTGCAGGATTTGAAACAGGGCCTGGATTCGATTGAGGAGCGCGCCCGCGAAGAGTTGGGTATGATCAAGGATAGCGAAACCTTCTATCAGATTATCGAGGATCCGGCTAGCGTGGATGAACGATAGAAGACCGCTGCTATTTCCGCGCAGCCGGCAGTCCATGACGAGCCGTGCAAGGCTGGAAACTCTGCGCGTTTGCGGACGTGACAGCACAGTATGCAAATGAGTACATTGGATAGCCCATGAAAGACGATGCCGCTTACTGGGCCATTGTTCCTGCTGCCGGCTTCGGCCACCGTCTGGGGGCGCCGGTGCCCAAGCAGTTTCTGGAACTGGGGCGTCGGACGGTTCTGGAACACAGCCTGGAATCCTTGTGGAGTATCCCGCAGCTTGAAGGACTGGTCCTGGTCAGTCATGGACATCCAGCCCTGGCCTCGATACTGGAACGCTATTCCGAGCATAATCTGATCCGGGCTCCGGGTGGTGCGGAACGTTGCCATTCGGTTTTAAACGGGCTTATTGCATTGTCAGAACTGGCAAGTGAAGACGACTGGGTGCTGGTGCATGATGCGGCGCGTCCTTGTGTTCGGCATCATGATCTGCAGCTATTGATCAGCAAACTGGCAACTCAGCAGGTCGGCGGGCTGCTCGGTACCCCGGTTCGCGACACCATGAAAAGAACCGATGCGCAGGGTTTGGTCAGTACAACGGTAGAACGCAGGTGTCTGTGGCATGCGCTGACACCGCAAATGTTTCGTTACGGTTTGTTGAAGACTGCTTTGGAAAGGGCGCTCGAAGATGGTTATGAAGTCTCCGATGAAGCGTCTGCCATGGAACACGCAGGCTATCAGCCGCTGATCATTGAAGGCCATGCCGATAATATCAAGATCACACAACTCGAAGATTTGCAGCTGGCCGAATTTTTTCTGCAACTACAGGGGCGTTTGTGAGAATTGGTCAGGGCTTCGATGTTCACGCCTTCCAGGAGGGTGGCACACTCATTCTGGGCGGTGTCACAATACCGCATACGCGTAGCCTCGCCGCACATTCGGACGGTGACGTTGTCCTGCACGCCCTGTGTGATGCTTTGCTGGGCGCGGCCGCACTGGGTGATATCGGCCACCATTTCCCGGATTCTGACCCGCACTACGAAGGTGTCGACAGCCGCAAATTATTGCGCCAGGTCGTGGAGAAAGTGCATGCACAGGATCTGCGTGTCGGCAACACCGATCTGACGCTGGTTGCTCAGGCACCGAAACTGGCGCCCTATATCGGTGCCATGCAAGAGAATATTGCAGACGATCTGCAGCTTGCGCCTGGCCGGGTGAATGTTAAGGCGACCACCACCGAGCAGCTGGGTTTTACCGGGCGTGGGGAAGGCATCGCCGCGTTTGCAGTGGTTCTGCTGGAAGAACGGGGACAGAATTGAATTATCCCACCCGGAGGGTATAAGAGACTGCTCTTACACCGCCGGTTTAATCGCCATGTTATTCATGAGTGCCTGCATCAGCCGGGGTAAGCTTGAGGGACACGCTGTAAATACATCCCTGTACGCGCGACGGCCGCGTCCATGCGGCCAACGGTCCCTCAAGCTTAACCCAGCTAATGCAGGCACGCCTTAGTAGAACAGTTAAGGACATTGATCCAGCAGGTCACCCTTCTTTGAATACCGTCGATTCTCCATTTAAACCGATACCAGCCTGGCATGAACTGCCAACTGCGTGGGGCGGCCCGCTCAGCCCGGCAAGGTTCCGCATACAGCCTGAAGATTTCCAGGTGTTTGAACTACCCCTGGTTGCACCCGACGGTGAAGGAGAACACTGCTGGCTCCATGTCAGGAAACGCAACAGCAACACCCAGTGGGTTGCCCGGCAGCTGGCGCGTTTTGCAGGGGTATCACCTTCGGCTGTCAGTTATGCCGGGCTCAAGGACCGCAAGGCAATCACCGAGCAATGGTTTTCGGTACAGCTTCCAGGGCGCCCGGATCCCGACTGGAAATCCTTGCAGCACGAGGATTTTGAAGTGCTGCGAGCCGCCAGACATCATCGCAAGCTTAAAACGGGCGCCTTGAAGGGCAATCGTTTCCGCTTGCGTATACACAATGTGAACGCTGCTGCTGATGGCGTCGATCAGCGTCTTCAGCAGCTTGCCTGCGGTGGGTTTCCGAATTATTTCGGGCCACAACGATTTGGTCGCGACGCTGGTAACCTTGCAGAGGCAGTAAAGTTGTTCACGCGCCCGGGGTCCCGTCTGCCCAGGCACAAGCGCGGACTCTATCTGTCGGCGGTTCGATCAGCCTTGTTCAACCAGGTGTTGGCGGCAAGAGTGGGGGATGACTGCTGGAACACGGCGATGCCCGGTGATGCCCTGCAACTTGAAGGTAAATCGGCCTGTTTTGTGGCAGAGGCAATTGATGAGCAGATCAATCACCGGCTACAGGCGCTGGAGGTGCATCCAACGGGTCCCTTGTGTGGCGATGGCGAGGTGCTGGTCACGGGGCAGGCTGCACAATACGAGGCCGGGCAGCTGCAAGCCTATGGGGGATGGATAGAAGGTTTGCAGCGTTTCAGGGTGGCTGCTGCCAGGCGCGCATTGCGCGTGCTGCCGGGCGATTTGAAGTGGCGGATCGATGCCGATGGAAGCTGGCTACTGGAGTTCTCTCTGGCCGCCGGTTGCTATGCAACCAGCCTGCTCAGAGAAGTGTTTGATGTGGATAGCGAAGATTGATGTCAGCAGCTGAAAGGCTCGCCGCGGTCACTGAACGTATCGCAGCCGCGGCTCGGAGATCGGGGCGTTTACCGCAAGAGGTTCGTCTTATCGCCGTATCCAAGACTAAAACGTCGCAAGATATACAGTCTCTGGTGGATCTGGGGGTGAACGATTTTGGCGAGAACCAGATTCAGGAAGCCCTCGACAAATGCGCACAGTTCAGGGAAACGGCATTGAACTGGCATTTCATTGGCCACTTGCAATCCAACAAGTGCAAATTCATCCCGGGTAATTTCAGTTGGGTGCATTCGATCGATAATGAGAAACTGGTGCGGCGTATTGCACAGGCCAACCGGCAAGCTGGCGCCAGTGTCAATCTGCTGCTGCAGGTCAATGTCTCGGCTGATCCGGCCAAGCATGGTGTCCCCAGCCGGGAGCTTTTTTCCCTGGTCGAGCACATACTCGAGCTGGCCTCAGACAAGACTCAGCTTCGCGGGCTGATGACAATCGGCTACCGCGGCGCGAGCGACGATGAGAGGCGGCGCAGCTTCGCCGCTCTGCGGCGACTGCTCGAACAGTGTCAGCAGCGTTTTGGAGAATCGATGACTGAACTTTCAATGGGTATGAGTGGTGACTTTGAACCGGCCATCGAGGAAGGGGCGACCATGGTGAGGGTTGGTACGGCGTTGTTTGGTCCCCGCGACTAGCCAGTTCTTACTTACGTTTCAGCAGAACGTACACGGCACCGGTACCACCATCGCAACTGCGTGCCGAGCAATAGGCGAGTACTTCATCACGTTGCTGCAGCCAGTTGCCGATCTTTTGTTTAAGAACGGGGCCGCGGTGACGTGAGCCGCGCCCCTTGCCGTGAATAATGCGGCCACACTGAATGCGCCTGCGCCGGCATTCGAGCAGGAAATCGGCGACTGCCTGGCGGGCGATCGGCACGGTCATACCGTGCAGGTCCAGTTCGGCGTTCACCACGAACATACCGCGCCGGAGTTTCTTCAGGGTTCGTTGTTGCAGGCCGGCACGGACAAAAATGAGTTCCTCTCCCGACTCCATGTCCGTGGGGTCAAAATACTCGGATAGCAGGTCCTGCAGCACCTCGGCTTCATCCATCTCACGGAAAACCGGCCTGGGGCTGATGGCAGGTTTTACAGGCATTACCCGGTTGTGGCGCACGGGTTTGACCTTGCCAACGCTGTTGCGGAACAGCTGAATGTCTTCTCTGTTGGGCTTTTTCATAAGCTGCCAAGGTAAATTCTTGATCATTGTAACCATTTTTCTGAACAGGGTAATGGGCGACAGAGTTTAACTCCGGTATTATCTCCCCCTCATGCACATTCTAATCAGTAACGACGATGGTTATCGTGCACCGGGCATACGCTGCCTGGCCGATACACTGCAAACGGTGGGGAAGGTAACCGTGGTGGCGCCGGACCGGGATCGCAGCGGTGCCAGTAATTCCCTGACGCTGGACAATCCACTCCGGGTCCGACAGTCTGGTAACGGCTATACCTACGTGGAGGGCACGCCGACCGACTGTGTACACCTCGCCATTACCGGCCTGCTGGAAGATGAACCGGATATGGTGGTCTCTGGCATTAATGCCGGTGCAAACCTGGGTGATGACGTGATTTATTCCGGTACCGTGGCTGCGGCGATGGAAGGGCGTTTTCTCGGTCTGCCCGCCATCGCGGTTTCGTCGGTGTCTTTTCAGCCGGTCCATTATGAGACCGCCGCCAAAATCGTACTTGTCCTGCTGGAACGTCTGAAGTGCGAGCCGGTTCCGGCGGAAACCATTTTCAACGTCAATGTACCGGACCTGCCTTTTGACGAGTTACAGGGCTGGCAGGTCACCCGCCTTGGCCACCGTCACAAATCCGAGCCGATGATCAGTCAGATCGATCCGCGTGGCCGGCCGATTTATTGGGTAGGACCCGCCGGCAGTGAACAGGACGCCGGCCCGGGCACCGATTTCCATGCGATACGCAATGGCTATGTGTCTGTGACGCCCATTCACGTGGATCTGACCCGTACCGATGTACTGGATCAGGTCAAAGCCTGTCTGGGCGACAGACTGCAACCGTGATGAGGCCGTTTAGTCAGGGCATTGGAATGACTTCCCAGCGCACCCGGGACCGGCTGGTTCAGCGCCTGCGTTCGAAAGGAATCAACAATAACGCCGTGCTGGAGGCCATCGGCTCCACACCGCGTCATCTTTTCGTCGATGAAGCATTGGCAAGCCGTGCCTACGAAGACACGGCGTTACCCATCGGACAAGGCCAGACGATTTCACAACCCTATATCGTTGCACGGATGACGGAATTATTACTGGAAGTCAAACCGGACAAGGTTCTGGAAGTGGGGACCGGCTCGGGTTATCAGGCCGCGATCCTGTCCAGGCTGGTCGACAAAGTCTATAGCACGGAGCGGATTGAGTCGCTGGCCACCCAGGCGCGACAGCGTTTTCGACGCCTCGGTTACCGTAATGTGCGGGTGCAACACAGCGACGGGAGCTGGGGCTGGCCCCAGTTTGGACCTTTTGATGCCATTATCGTCACGGCAGGGGGGGCGGATATTCCCGAGCCCTTGTTGGAGCAACTGGCGGTCGGCGGGCGCCTGGTCATGCCGCTGGGCGACAGGCTGCGGCAGATTCTGGTTTCCGTTACCCGTACACCAACGGTGTACGAAAGGGTCGATCTGGAACCCGTGGTTTTTGTGCCGCTGATCGGAGGGGGGGTCTAATGGGTGTTTTTACCCGCATGTATGATGCGGCATTGCGCTGGTCGCGCCATCGCCATGCACCTCGCTACCTCGGTGCTTTGAGTTTTGCTGAATCGTCGTTTTTCCCCATTCCACCCGATGTCATGTTGATGCCAATGAGTCTGGCGAAACCGGACCGTGCCATGCGGTTTGCGACCATTGCCACAGTGACGTCGGTGTTTGGCGGAATGGCCGGTTACGCGATCGGTTATTTTGCCCTGGACTGGGTGGCACCACTCATCGAAGCAGGCGGGCGCTGGGCATCCGCGTATGCCAAAGCCTCCAGCTGGTTCCACGAGTGGGGATTCTGGACCGTGTTGATTGCAGGCTTTTCGCCCATTCCCTATAAAGTTTTCACCATTTCGGCGGGTGCCCTGTCGATGTCGTTTATTCCGTTTGTGCTGGCCTCAGCCCTCGGGCGTGGCGCACGGTTCTTCCTGGTTGCCGGCTTATTGTCCTGGGGGGGGGCGGCGATGGAGGCTCGTCTTCGCCTGTATGTCGAACGGATTGGCTGGGTGTTGGTCGGTTTGGGGGTTGTTGCCTATCTGGCCCTTCGAGGATAACAGCGTGCTGCGCAGGGCGTGGCTGATTCTGATTTGCTCTTTAGCGGCCTGCACTTCTCACCCGATCAATGCGCCGGTGGGTGATCGCAGTGAGCGTCCCCTCAGAAACCCGGACACTCATCGGGTGCGGCAAGGAGATACCCTGTTTTCAGTGGCGTTTTTGTACGGGTATACGGTGGATGAGTTGGCTGCCTGGAATCGTCTGCGTGCCCCCTACAGTATTTACACGGGTCAGCAACTTCGTCTGACCGCCCCCTCGAAAAGCACAGTCAGGAAGACCGGGGGCAGGGTCTCCAAGCCAAAAAAACCACCACCCAAATCCAGCCAGCCCAAACCCCGGTATTCGACAAAAATCATTGCCAAAGCGCCCCCCCAGCTACCGCGGAGCAGGGCTTCCACGGCGCAGACCTCCCGAAGCCGGCACTCTCCAGCGCCTTCCGGTACACAAAAGGTGAACTGGTCGTGGCCAGCCAGTGGCAGGGTGATTCGCGGCTATAACGCTAAAAGTGCTGGGAAAAAGGGTGTCGATATCGCCGGTAAAACCGGCGAATCCGTGCGCGCAGCCGCGGCGGGAAAGGTCGTCTACGCCGGGAGTGGACTTAGTGGCTATGGTAGGCTTATCATTATCAAACATAACAAAAACTTTCTCAGTGCTTATGCGCATAACCGAAAGTTAATTGCCAGGGAAGGGCAATGGGTGGAGAAGGGAGAACTGATAGCCCAGATGGGGAGCAGTGGTACTGATCGGACCCAGTTGCATTTCGAAATACGCAAGCAAGGTCGCCCGGTCGATCCATTTCGCTATTTACCCAAACGGTAGCTGCTCGAGCATGGGGAACGCTGGTTATCCGATAGATGACTGGTGCAACAACGAGCCGGGGGCTATGCATGGCCAGAAAACAACAAATCGAAAACCAGAAATCACCCTGGTGCGGAGTCAAGGCCGGGAAAGCGTTGAACGCTACCGTTGCCGGTGAAGCCAAACCACATCGGGAACCACCCGAGACCGACGCGCATTTTGACGCCACCCGAATGTATCTCAACGAAATCGGGTTTTCACCACTGTTAACAGCTGACGAGGAAGTGTATTACGCACGCCTTGCGCAGAAGGGAGATGAGGCCGGTCGCCGGCGCATGATAGTCAGCAACCTGCGCCTGGTGGTAAAAATTGCGCGTCGTTACATCCACCGTGGTCTGGCATTACTGGATCTGATTGAAGAGGGTAACCTGGGCCTGATTCGCGCGGTGGAGAAATTCGATCCGGAAAGAGGGTTTCGGTTTTCCACCTATGCGACCTGGTGGATCCGGCAAACCATCGAGCGTGCGATTATGAATCAAACACGCACCATTCGATTGCCGATACACGTCGTTAAGGAGCTGAACGGTTGTCTTCAGGCAGCACGACGCCTGGCTCAGTCGCTGGACCACGAACCCAATGCGGAAGAAATTGCAGAGCTGCTGAATAAACCGCTGCAGGACGTCAAACGCATGCTCAAACTCAATGAGCGTGTGACCTCGGTTGATGTGCCCATTGGCAAGGATTCTGACAAGACACTGATTGATGCAATACCGGATGAAAATAACCGGGATCCCTCAGATCAGTTACAGGATGCAGATGTGCTGGCCAATCTGGAAATATGGATTGCGCAGTTATCGGACAAACAGCGTGAAGTGGTAGAGCGGCGTTTTGGGTTGCACGGCTACAAGATATCCACGCTGGAAGAAGTGGGAAATGAGATAGGGGTCACCCGTGAGCGTGTACGCCAGATTCAGATGGATGCACTGAAACGCCTGCGTGAAATACTGGAAAACGAGGGCTTTTCATCCGACGCACTGTTTGGCTAGGAGCCTATTCTCGGGCAGGCTCCTGGTCGGAAACTGACTCGATCAGTAAGGCGGCAATTACTTTGCGCTTTTCAGACAGCAGAATATTATAGGTGCGGCAGGCTGCTGCTGTGTCCATCACCTCAAAACCGGTACCGGTTCCGAGTATACTGGCGCTCAGTTTTGCCGGAGGGAAGCAGAGTGCGGGACCGGTTCCCAGCAGTATGATTTCCGGTTGCATGGACAGCACGAGGTCAAAGTCCTGCTCTGTTATTTCCTCGTGCCGCCGCGGGCGCCAGTCGGGGATCACCTGGTCCGGTGTCAGTATGAGGCTGCGTCGATAGCGTTGTTGACCAACCGTAATCTGTCCGTTGTCGCAGGCACGGACCATCAAGCCGCTGTTAAAATCTTCTCTGGCGAAATGCATGCCGTTCAGCATACGTGCTCAGCTTGTTGCATTCCAATATTTTCAGTACCCTACGAACTTCATCTTTCCGACTTAACAATTGCAGAAAAATACCTTCGTGGACGAATTTCCCAGAATCAAACGCCTGCCACCCTATGTCTTCAATATTGTCAATGAGTTGAAGGCGGTCGCTCGAGCGCGTGGTGAAGATATCATCGATTTTGGTATGGGCAATCCTGACCGGCCGACGCCGCAGCATATTGTCGATAAACTGATCGAGGCAGTGCAACGAAGCGATACACATCGTTACTCCCTGTCCAAGGGGATCCCGCGCCTGCGCAAGGCCATTTGCGACTGGTACAAACGCCGTTATGATGTGGATCTCGACCCGGAGACACAGGCGATTGTGACCATCGGTTCCAAGGAAGGGCTGGCACATCTCGCACTGGCGACGGTGGGGCCCGGGGATGCCGTGCTGGTGCCGAATCCTGCCTATCCGATCCATCCCTACGGCTTTGCCATCGCCGGGGCGGATATCCGCCATGTCCCGTTGCGTCCGGACCTTGATTTCTTCGCCGAGCTGGAAAAGGCCATCAAGGACTCATGGCCAAAGCCAAAGATGCTGATACTCAATTTCCCCGGCAACCCGACCACACAGTGTGTCGACCTGGGGTTCTTCGATCAGGTTGTCGCCATTGCCAAGGAACACAAGATCTGGGTCATCCAGGACCTGGCCTATGCCGATCTCGTCTTTGACGGTTACCAGGCGCCCTCC
>JAUXDG010000037.1 GCA_030618475.1 Gammaproteobacteria bacterium
CTTTGTGACCTTCGTGTCCTTTGTGGTTAAGCTGGTGAGAAATCAGCACCGGCTTGCAGTATGCCCCTTTGGCAGCCAACGACGAACCCGGTATGATTCCCTTTTCTAATTTGGCACGCATTGAATCAGCAGGGGGTTGTTTTGGAAGTCAATCCGGTTTTGAATCAGATCAAGGACCTGAAAGGGCGTTCCCAGGCCCTGAGGGGGTATCTTTGACTACGACAGCAAGAGTGAAAGACTGATCGAAGTCTGTCGTGAGCTGGAAGATCCGGATGTCTGGAATGATCCCGATAAGGCTCAGGCACTGGGCAAGGAGCGGGCGCGCCTGGAGGAAATTGTCGGAACACTCGGCAGCATAGATACAGGGCTTCAAGACGCCGCCGATTTGCTGGCCATGGCTTCGGAAGAAGACGACCAGGAGACCCTGGAGTCGGTGATTGCCGACGTCGAGGGCATGGAGATCCGCGTCGCGAGTCTGGAATTTCGCCGCATGTTTTCCGGGGAAATGGATGAGGCGAATGCTTTTGTGGATATCCAGGCCGGCTCGGGCGGCACCGAGGCGCAGGACTGGGCCAATATGCTGTTACGCATGTATCTGCGCTGGGCTGAGCGCCATGAGTTCTCGACTGATTTAATTGAAGTCTCGGCGGGTGAAGTCGCGGGTATCAAAAGTGCCACCATCAAAATTGACGGACCCTATGCCTTCGGCTGGCTGCGTACCGAAATCGGCGTGCATCGGCTGGTTCGCAAGTCACCCTTTGATTCGGGTAACAGGCGGCACACCTCATTTGCGGCGGTCTTTGTCTCACCGGAAGTCGATGATGACTTCGAAGTTGAAATCAATCCGGCCGATCTGCGCATCGATGTCTACCGCGCCAGTGGGGCCGGTGGCCAGCACGTCAACCGGACCGAGTCCGCCGTACGCATTACGCATAATCCCAGCGGCATCGTGGTTCAGTGCCAGAACGACCGTTCCCAGCACAAGAATCGTGCGACGGCAATGAAGCAATTGAAAGCCAAGTTGTACGAACTGGAGATCCAGAAGCGCAACGTCGACCAGCAGCTGGTCGAAGACGGTAAATCAGATATCGGCTGGGGCAGCCAGATCCGTTCCTATGTACTCGACCAGTCACGGATCAAGGATCTTCGCACCAGTATCGAGACGGGAAATACCCAGGCGGTACTGGATGGTGACCTGGATGCCTTTATCGAGGCCAGCCTCAAGAGCGGTTTGTAAATATGATTGAACAGGACGAACACAAACTCATTGCCCAGCGTCGACAAAAGCTGGCCCTGTTGCGGGAGCAAGGTGCTGCCTATCCCAATGATTTCCGTCGCGACTCGGTCGCCGCAGAAATCCATACCGAATACGGCGATAAAGACAGGGACTGGTTTGAGACCAATACCATCAGGGTCAAAGTGGCCGGCCGCATGATGGGCAAGCGCGTCATGGGTAAGGCGAGCTTTGTCCATATTCAGGACATGTCCGGTCGCATTCAGCTTTTTCTGCGACGGGATTCCCTGCCGGAAGGTCGTTACCAGGAATTCAAGAGCTGGGATGTCGGCGATATTATCTGTTCGGAAGGTGCGTTATTCAAAACCAACAAGGGCGAGCTTTCCGTCAAAGCGGATGACCTGCGACTACTGACAAAATCGCTGCGCCCGTTGCCGGAAAAATTTCACGGCCTCACCGACCAGGAGATCCGCTACCGGCAGCGCTATCTGGATCTCATCATGAATGAGGAATCCCGCGATGTTTTCATTGTGCGTTCACGCATCGTACAGTTCATCCGGGAATTTCTGAACCAGCGCAACTTCCTGGAAGTTGAAACCCCGATGATGCAGGGTATTCCGGGCGGCGCCATAGCCAGGCCTTTTACCACGCACCATAACGCACTGGACATGCAACTGTATCTGCGTATTGCCCCCGAGTTATATCTGAAGCGCCTGGTGGTGGGTGGTTTCGAGAAAGTCTACGAAATCAACCGCAGTTTCCGTAACGAAGGCCTGTCCACACGTCACAATCCGGAATTCACCATGCTGGAATTCTACGAGGCCTATGCGGATTACATCGACCTGATGGATATGAGCGAAGAACTTCTGCGTTCCATGGCGCAGTTTGTGATTGGCGATACGGTGGTTCCTTATCAGGGTGAGAGCTACGATTTCGGCAAACCGTTTGTCCGCATGACGGTGAAAGAATCCATTCTGCAGTTCAACCCTGAAGTCCAGGCAGAACAGCTGGAGGATCTGCAGGCTGCGCGCAAGCTCGCCGCGTCTCTGGATATCCCGCTGAAAGACAGCTACGGCCTGGGCAAGGTGCAGATCGAGATTTTCGAAAAAACGGTGGAGCACCGCCTGAAAGATCCCACCTTCATCACTGCTTACCCGACCGAGGTTTCACCCCTGGCACGCTGCAATGACGAAGATCCCTTTATCACCGATCGTTTTGAATTCTTTGTCGGTGGACGTGAAATTGCCAATGGTTTTTCGGAGTTGAACGATCCTGAAGATCAGGCGGAACGCTTCAGACGGCAGGTTGAGGAAAAAGAAGCCGGCGATGACGAAGCCATGCACTATGATGCCGATTATGTCTGTGCACTGGAACACGGTCTGCCACCCACCGCAGGCGAGGGGATCGGTATAGACCGTCTGGTGATGCTGTTCACCGATTCAGCATCGATTCGTGATGTGTTGCTGTTCCCGCATATGCGTCAATAGTCAATCCAGCCTCATGAGTGCGCGAATATGCTGCACGGCAGAACGACCCAGGGCCTGCGCTTGATAACCGCCTTCGAGGGTCGAGACCACACGCCCCCGGGCGTGGTGTTCGGCGAGTTTCATGATTTCCCGCGTTACCCAGTAATAATCACTGTCCAGCAGGTTGAGCTGACCCATATCATCGTCGAAGTGGGCATCGAAACCGGCCGACACCAGTATCAGTTGCGGTCTGAACAGGTGCAGGGCCGGTAACCAGTGCTCCTGTACGGCCTGCTGGAACGCCTCGCTGTAAGCACCGGCCTTGAGTGGAGCATGAATGATGTGCTTGTGCTCGCGGTTCAGCGGGGTGTTGGGATAGAATGGGTGTTGAAATGTCGAACACAGCATAACCCGCTGATCATCTTGAAACACGCTTTCGGTACCATTGCCGTGGTGGACATCGAAATCGACAATCGCGACGCGCGCGAGGCCAGCGGCGAGGGCATGGGCCGCACCCACCGCTACGTTGTTGAAGATACAGAATCCCATCGCCCGGTTCTGCTCCGCGTGGTGCCCTGGTGGACGGATGCCACAGAACGCCGTGTCCGCCTCGCCGCGCAGTACCAGATCGACCCCCTGCACCCACCGCCCCCGCAGCACGGCGGGCAGCCTCCAGGCTGTCTGCACCCATCGCCGTGTCCGCATCGAGCATCACCAGACCCGTCTGCGGCGCCCGGCGTTCGATGTCCTCGAGGTACGCGGGTGAGTGAACACGGCAGAGTTGCTGGCGGCTTGCCCGTGGGGCGTCATGCCGATCGAGCAGATCCATCAGGCCGGAGGCGATCAGCGCGTCCTCGATGGCGTACAGGCGCTGTGGCGACTCGGGATGATGTTTGCCCGTGTCGTGACGGAGGCAGGCAGCATGGCTAATGTAGGCAGTGGTCACGGCGGGGTCACTGGCTGCTATGATTGTCCACAGTTTAACAATTCGACCGACTTTTAGTACACCTCAGAGGATTTTTCGAAACATGGATAAGCACTATCTCAACAAGCTGTTTGAGCCAAAGTCTGTTGCCGTATTCGGCGCCAGTGACCGCAGTGGGTCGGTGGGTCAGCTGGTTTTCAAAAACATGATCGAGGGCGATTTCGGTGGTGAGGTCTACCCGATCAACCCGAAACACGACGAGGTGCAGGGGCACAAGGCTTATCCGGATCTCAACAGCATCGGCAGGCCTGTCGATCTGGCGGTGATCACCACGCCGGCACCGACAGTCGCGGGGATAATCGAGGCCTGTGGCAAATACGGTATACGCGCAGCGGTGGTTATATCGGCCGGGTTCCGCGAGGTTGGGGCTTCGGGGCTGAAACTGGAACAGGCGCTGGTGGAAAACGCGCGCCGCTACGGGCTGCGCTTCATCGGGCCTAACTGCCTGGGCATCATGCGTCCCGGCAGCGGGCTCAACTGTACCTTCAACAAGGGCAGCGCCAGTCCCGGCAAGATTGCCCTGGTGTCCCAGTCCGGTGCGCTGTGCACGGCGATTCTCGATTGGTCGGCCGCCAACAGGATCGGTTTTTCCACCGTGGTATCTACCGGGATTTCGGCAGATACCGACTTCGGCGACGTGCTCGATTACCTGGTGAATGACCCGGAAACCAAGAGTATCCTGCTCTACATCGAGGGGATTCACAATGCGCGCTCGTTCATGAGCGGACTGCGTGCCGCTGCCCGCGTCAAGCCGGTGATCGCCCTCAAGGTCGGCCGGCACGCCAGCGGTTCAAAGGCGGCCATGTCCCACACCGGCGCCATGGTCGGTGCTGATGACGTGTTCGACAGCGCCTTGCGTCGGGCCGGTGTAGTGCGCGGTATGCGCATCGTCGACCTGTTTTCCGCGGCAACCACACTGACCTCGGTGTTCAGTGTGGAGGGTGAGCGACTCGCCATAATCACCAATGGCGGCGGCCCTGGTGTGATGGCGACCGACCGCGCCACCGACCTCGGCCTGTCACTGGCAAGCTTGTCGGAACAAACACTGGACAGGCTGAACGGGGTGCTTCCGGCGACCTGGTCAAAGGCTAATCCGGTGGATGTCATCGGCGACGCCACAGCAGAGCGCTATGATCAGGCCGTCAGGATCTGCATGGAGGATTCCGGCGTGGATGGCGTGCTGGTCATACTTACACCACAGGCAATGACCGATCCTACCGCGGTGGCCCGGGCGCTGGTGGAACTCGCCGCCGCCTGCCGTAAGCCACTGCTGGCCTGCTGGATGGGGGATATCCAGATTGCAGAGGGCCGCAACGTGCTGCGTAATGCCAGTATACCCACCTTCAATACCCCGGAAGCGGCCGTCGAGGCGTTTTCCTACCTGGTGGACTATTACCGTAATCAGAAGCTACTGCTCGAGACACCCGGGCCGCTGTCACTCGGCAGGGCGCCGGACGTCTCGGGTGCGCGGCTGATTATCGAGGGTGCGCTCGCCGAAGGACGCAAAGTGCTCAGCGAGTCGGAGTCCAAGGCAATACTGCGTGCCTTTCACATCCCCACCGCGCAGGCAAGCGTGGTGCGGTCACCGAATGAAGCGTTGGTGCAGGCCGAGAATCTGGGTTTTCCGATAGCATTGAAAATCAATTCCCCGGATATCACCCACAAGTCGGATGCCGGCGGAGTGCATCTCGGTATCACCAATGCCCAGGCGGTGCGCAGCGCTTACAATGACATGCTTGCCAGGGTGAGGAAAAACCGCCCCGAGGCAAGTCTCGATGGGGTTACTATCGAACCGATGCTGCAGCGCCCCAATGGCAGGGAACTGCTGGTGGGCCTGATCACTGATCCGCTGTTCGGTCCGGTCATTACCTTCGGTGCCGGTGGTACTGCCGTCGAGGTCATGGGCGACCGGGCAGTGACGCTGCCGCCGCTCAATCACAGACTGGTGCATGACCTGGTGAGTCAGACCCGGGTGTACCGCCTGCTCGGCGCATTCCGCCACATGCCGGTTGCCGACATGGATGCCCTGGAGCAAGTGCTGCTGCGCGTTTCGGAGATCGCCTGTGAGCTGCCGCTGGTCAGGGAGCTGGATATCAATCCACTGATTGTGGATGAGAATGGCGCCATTGCCGTGGACGCCCGGGTGGTGGTTGATTATCAGTCGCCGGGCGCCGAGCGCTACAGCCACATGGCAATCCATCCGTATCCCGCTCATCTGGTCAGTCACTGGCAGCTGCCGGATGGTACTGACCTGGTGATAAGGGCAATTCGCCCCGAGGATGCCGAAATCGAGCAGACCTTTGTCCGCAAACTCTCAGAGCGGGCGAAGTATTTCCGTTTCATGCAGTCCATTAACGAACTCAGTCCGCAAATGCTGGCCCGCTTTACCCAGATCGATTACGACCGGGAAATGGCCCTTATCGCCGTGGTGGAGGTGGGTGGCCGGGAAACCGAGATCGGTGTGGCACGCTATATCACCAACCCGGATGGCAGGAGCTGTGAGTTTGCCATTGTGGTTGCGGACGACTGGCAGCAGAAGGGCATTGCGCACCGCTTGATGCAGCAACTCATTGAGACGGCGCGCAGCCATACACTGCAGCTTATGGAAGGTGAGGTGTTGACCAGTAACCAGGAAATGCTGAGTCTTGCTGCCGAGCTGGGATTCAGCATCGCCTCGAGCGAGGTCGACCGCAATATCAAACATGTCAGCCGGCGCCTGTAGCACCGCTTTACCCCGGCTTGTGTTTGCGCTCAAGCAGACGGCTGAGTCAATCATCCCGGGTGATTGAAGCTATGCGCACTGCAGACCCGGATCGTGATTCGCGGATCTCGGCATGGAAGAAGAAGGCCAGGGCGGCGGCGAAAGCCTCAAGAAAACGCAAGCTGTACATCATTACGCTTCACCCGGAGGTATTGAATCGCACGGAATTTCGCCATGCCAATCCGAACTATATCGAGGGAATGCCCTGTGTGTATGTCGGTATCACGATCCATGATCCCGGGGACCGCTATGAGCAACACAAGACAGGATACAAGTGCAGTAAGTATCCCCGAAAATTCGGGGTCGAATTGGCGTTGGAGCTTATCGACGGCTTTGACGAAGCAGGGTTGACGGATGAAGAAAAAGAACCTGCACTGGCCGACTGGTTGCGTGACCAGGGTTATGCTGTATGGCAGAACTGACCCACACCCTGCGATGGTTCATTCTATGGGCTCTTCTTGATCTTCCTGCTCTTCCTCTTCCCAGCTGTATGTTTTCGGGGGTGGTGCGGGGTCATGATTCTTGAGCAGCATCGCCAAGGCAACGCCGATAACAGCACCGAAGAAATGCGACTCAAAGGAAACACCGGGTTTGGTCGGGAAAATACCCCAGATCATACTGCCGTACAGAAAAAATACGATCATGGAAAGTATGATAGCGCGCTTGTCCCAGCGCAGTACTCCTATGGTAAAAATAAAGAACATGATGCCAAAGCTCAGGCCGCTTGCACCAATATGATAAGCACTGCGGGCAAACAGCCAGACGCCTAAACCGGTTCCCAGATACAGCACAGGGACAACAATTTTTGCTGACCTTGGGTAACCGTAAAGGAGTGCCGTGCCCAGGATGATGAGTGGTGCGGTATTGGAGGACAGATGGGATAGTGAACCATGAATCAGGGGCGCCATAGCAATACCGGTGAGTCCGCTGACGCGGAGCGGGTACACACCATACTGAACAAAGTAAAGACCAAACAGGAGTTCAATCAGCTTTACTACCCACAAGATCAGCGTAAACAGCGTTGCCAGCATAAATGAACGACGCAGTCGGGCGTTGTCATTTTGAAGATAATTGGGGGCAGAGTACATATGGAAAGCACCGGGCAACCCGTAGAGGCTATCGCCAACGAAGTCGCTTATGAGGCATGACGCCGACCCGATACCGCAAGCGCTTCGGCGTGCTACGCAGCTCTTTGCGGGTCAACGTCGAAAACTGAAAGAGGGGCGGAGGGATGAAGTTTTAATCCCTCCGCGCCGCGTTGATTTCAATTGGCTTTAATAATACCGCAGGCGTCGCGTGGGCCACCGGCACAGCCCTTCTTGAGATCGCTCTCCTGGTCGCAGTATGTGTCCTCATAGGTATGGATGATGAAACTGCTGCCGTCAGCATCAAACAGGCTGAGACGGCCCGCTGACAAGGTAACCCGGTTGCTGGTATGCTTCATGGAACCCTTGGCGTTTTTCACCTCGATGTTGATGAGGTCGCCCATATGATACGGGTGATTGATGTCTGTTGCGGGAACAGTATCGCCCGCGCTATCCGGACGCGTCTGCCCGAACGGTCCTGGATCATGATGACCCTTGGCAGCGCCACAGGGTTCACAGGCGGCTGTCTCGTGAATGTGCACCGCATGCTTGCCATCGGACAAGCCCTCTACTTTGAGATGAATGCTGACTTCCTTGATACCTTCGTCCGTCGTCTCTTCCGTGAGTGTCGCATGCCCCGAAATGTTCGCGTCCGTACAGCCTTTGATGTCGGCCGTGGCCGTGAGTTTGGCGGCATGCCCGACTAGCGAAAAGCAGGTTAATGCAGCCGCAGTAAGCAGGGAAACCCCGATAGGGCTGGCGGATTTTAGCGGTGTTTCAATCATCAGTAACTCCTCCTTCGATCATGGCTCGAAAAGTTCAACCCCCCGGCTAGCTGACGTCAGAGTGAATTATTAGTGGCGAGGGAAAACCGGCTCTGACACCTCTTATTAATAGTGCAAAAGTGGGGTGTTGACAACTTAATAGACAGACTCTCTTGGCAGCAACATTTATGCCCACGGTGAAATCAAGTACTCTGACCCCTCGATCCGGGTCATTGTGCCGTCTCTGCAAATTCGAAACTGAAGTAGTCGCCAAGTGCTTCCCGCATCTGAGGGACGGAGACGCTGCGTCCCCGGGGTGGCATGACCCAGACCTGACAGATCATGGTCATGACGTCCTCTTGCTCGTCCGATTTCAGAAACAGATTTTTATAGAATCGCCTGATGCCGGGAGCGGACACCCATTCCTCACCGTCTCCCGCATTGGTAATCAGGAAAGTGTCAGGCTGTATGTCCTGCGGGCCGAGATTCTTGACCCTGAATTGGCAATTTACTGTATACTCATCAACGCCGCCGACCTGCTTGCCCTGTTGAAATTTGATATGCGCGCTGCCAGTCGGAATGGTCAGTTTCTGCTTGAGCACCAGCTTCGAGCCTTTGGGTATTATGAAGGCAAATGAATTGACGTCGTATGTGGCAGGGGTACGGCACCCGGCCAGAGCAATTACAAAAACCAGCAAAACCATTTTCTTCATGATTGGCAATGTCCATCCCGTGAATGCCCTTTGATCGGGTCGGTCCACGGTATATCATATACATCCCGTGACCAAAACTGTTTTTATCTACCTGACCCTGCTGGTGGGCTTATTCACGTATTTACTGTACCAGTATCGTGAGTCACAGCCGCCGGATCAGCAACAGGTCGAGCGCTGTAACCAACTGGTCAGTCAGATGCCTGAGAGCAACGAGGAAGAGATTAACCGCAGTATTAACACATTCCTTGAATGCCTGGAGAACTAGTGCTTAATTGCGGGTTCAGCCGTCGTCCAGAATCGACAGGTAGCTTAACATGTCGTGCTCCTGTACCTCGCTGATCTCTTCGAACAACTCCTTATCATCGGCATCATCGTCGTGCAGACGCTTCCCGCTGCGGTATTTCTGGAATTGCCGTCGCAGGTATTCTGAATGCTGTCCTGCCAGCGGGGGGATCTTCCTGGCCGGTTTGCCATAGCCGTCTCGCGCGTGGCAGCTGCTGCACTCTTTCTGGTATAACTTCTCACCAGCCTGGATGTTGCCGTCCAATCTGGCGATGTTGATGACCCGTTTGCCCTGTTGCAGGCGGGCAAAGGCATCGAAGTTGTCTTCGTCAATTGGCGGCAGCTTGGTAGGCAGCTCGAGCTGTTCGAGGTAGGCTGCGACCGAGACCAGGTCTTCTTCGGGCAGTTCACGCTCCGAGGTATAAGGCAGCATCGGGATGTTGAGTCGTGCGCGGGTCTTGAAGTCACGTAGTTGCTTGGCGATATAACCCTGTGGCAGGCCGGCCAGGCGCGGGTATTCACCGTCGGGCATGCCTTCACCGAACTCACCGTGGCAGGCAGCACAGGTCTCGTTGATTTCCTCGCCATATTCGAGGTCGACTATGCCGGCTTTGTTGTCAGTGGCTTCCGCAGCCGCACTTAACTGGCCCGGCAACACGATCCCCGCGATGAAAAACACCGTGGCAATAGCGCTCAGTTGTTTCGATTTCATGTCTTATCGGAGGGTAAAATAAAAACAGGCACCCTTATCCGGCGCTCCTTCCGCCCATATCCGGCCGCCATGGCGAAGGATAATGCGTTGAACGGTGGCCAGGCCGACACCGGTGCCCGGGAACTCCGTCTCGCTGTGGAGGCGATTAAATGGCTTGAACAGCTTGTCAGCATACGCCATATCAAAACCCACACCATTGTCACAGAGACAATACACGATTTCATTGTCTTCTTGTTTCGAGTTGAAAACGATCTCGGCGTTATCTCTGTTTGCGGTGAATTTCCATGCGTTGCTGATCAGGTTATGCAGGGCAATTTTCAGTAAATTGGGGTCGCCCATGGGGCGTAGACCCGGTTGAATCTGAAAAGTGACCGAACGATTGGGGTTTTCATCGGCAAGTTGCTGTGTGAACTCCTGCAGAATTTCACTGAGATCCGTCACGCGATAGACGAGATCCCCTCGGGTAATGCGTGAAAGTTCAAGAATATCATCAATGAGCTGTGCCATATGTTTGCCGGCACTGATGACTCTCCCCAAGTCATTTTTTTCATCCTCGCTGAGTTTCTCACGGCTGTCTTCGAGAAGAAGCTGGCTGAAACCGATAATCGACCGTAATGGGGTGCGCAGATCATGCGCAATGGAGTAGCTGTAGGATTCCAGCTCCTGATTGCTGGCTTCCAGCTCCCGGGCGCGCTGATCCAGCAACACCGTGTTGTGCAGCGCATCCCAGTATTCCTTGTTGATGCGCCTTGCGACGACGAACATAAAAACGCAGTACGTTAAGAACATCAATGAAATAGCGAAGGTCTCTGTGGTCTGTAAAAAAGCTGCAGCTGCTGTCGGCGGTAATAGCAGGAGTGACAGAAAAACCATAATCAGATTCCGGCGTATTGCGAGTGTTGTTATAGCGCCGGCTGAGATACCTGCCGTACTCAGCAGGGTCAGCATGGCGGTCCACTCCAGCCCGTAATTGAGTACCGCATGTGCGCAGAACGCGCCCCAGACACCGGCCAACAGCAGTGTAAAGGAGCTGAATCCAGCCAGCCAGCTACCCGGACTGGACTGATACATCGTGTTGAACTTCACACTCAGCCAGGTACGTAATGCAGCTGCCACAAATATCGTCAGACCTGCAAGTACTGTGACGGTAAGATGATCGTTTGCATAATCGGTAAATACGATAATAATGACGTACAGCGCGATATAAACCAGGCCCGACGCCCGTGTTCGACGTGCCAGATCTTCATCGGCAAGATGTTGCAACGAAATGTGATGTACAGCGCCGTTCATTCAGGCGGCGTATCGCAGGGCATGGGGGTAAGCTGTCCAATCGCTTCCAGCGTCTCGTTGAAACCGAACAGCTTCATGTCCGTCATGCGTTGGGGGTAAAGAATACCATCCAGGTGATCGTATTCGTGTTGCACCACTCTGGCGTGGAAGTCACGGGCTTCGCGTTCAATGGCATTACCCTGATGATCGAAACCCGAATAGCGGATATGTGAATAGCGCGGCACCACACCGCGAAGGCCCGGCACACTCAGACAGCCTTCCCAATCGTCATCTTTTTCGTCAGACAGTGGTTCAATGAGCGGATTTACCAGTACCGTTTCAGGCACAGCATCCGCGTCGGGATAGCGGGTGTTGCTATCGAATCCAAACACCACCACCCGCAGCCCAACACCTATTTGCGGTGCGGCAAGACCCGCACCGTCCTGCGCATGCATGGTGTCCATGAGATCCTGCACCAGAGCATGGAGTTCCGGCGTATCGAATGCCGCTACCGGCTCGGCGATCGTCAGCAAGCGGGGATCACCCATATACAGAACTTGTCGAACAGCCATTTACATACCCCGGTTGCAGAGCCAAAAGGACTCGGCGACGCATCGCAATGTTAATGACTCTCGTTTGTCATCGGCCCCTACAGGGCAAATTATCTGCATTTTATAATCATGCGGCGGTTCAGGTCTGATTCCCCGTAAACCCCATATTCAATACCCGCTACAACTATACCTGTGCCACCCGTTTTATCGACAATCTCAAATCCTTTTTCGGCGCAAATCCGGCCGGCCTTTTCATAGCACAGGCTCCAGTTAAGTTTGTCACCAGAACAGTCAATACTGTAGCCCCGTTGGCCTTCGGCGATATCGACTTCTTTGGAGGTCGCGCATGCTGTTAGCAATATAAAGAGGAATATCGGTAATGCTATTTTCATATCCTGTTTCGCTTTTATGTTAACTGCCTGTCGCGGTGAATACTGCGCCGGCTGGAGCTGCCGGCCTGCAGTTGCGGTTATCAGTGGTCGCAGATGACCTGCACCTTGCGGGTCAGGGCGTTAATATCTGTTTCCGTCTGGGCTTTCAGCAGCTCTTCCTTGGCCTGATGGCAGGCATTGGCTTCGCCCTGTTCATGCCGGGAAATTTGCGCGTCGATGGTCGGGTGCAGCTGGCTGGGGGGATTGCACTGCGTCGCTGATACGCGCCGCAGGTTGGTATGACGCCCGGTTTCCACCGCTACGCAATCTCCCACCACAATGTTCTGCTGTTCAGTCACCACCTTGACCGTGCCGCCGCGCGTCTGGTTGATAACGAAGGAATTGGCCATGTTGTCGCCTTCGACAGCCTTGGTGGCCAATCCGCCAACGGCTGCTCCGATAGCGGCACCGATCAGTCGCTCGCTGCCACTGCCGCGTGCCTGGGTCAACAGCCCGGCCAGACCACCCACGGTAGCATTGCGGGCGGCGTTCGACTGGAGCTTCACAGCGGTTACGGAGGCGACCGTGCCGTAGTTGACAGCAATGGTACTGTCCAGGCTGTCACGGCTGACGCCACCCTGCGAGGCGCAGCCGGCAGCAGTGAGAGCAACGATGCCTGATACAGCAAGCAATTGAAGGGGGTTTGTTGGGCGCATCTGCTTATCCTTTCCTCGAGGGGGGTTGGTGGTTTCGAAAATGATACCGCTGCCCGGGGGAGACGACTAGTACTCTGACAGTATCTTTTTACCAGGGGTATTGCCGCAACACGGAAGCCGGGCCAAAAGACAAGCACGATTGGATGATGACTTGTTGCCGCGGCCCTGACGCTTGCGCAATCAGGAATAATCTATGTGATTCAATAAGTTGAAAGGCGACAAACTCAACACCCGGGAATACCGATAGGACCCGGGGCGTCAGGCAAGGCACAACAACCCGCAATAACGGACAACACAACAACAATAAGGATTATCTTGACGAGTCTTGACATTTTTTAGTTACACTCAGGTGAAATGGCATAAGTATTAAATTCTAACGCCCTCTTTACTGCAGGCGCCAGCGATTGATCGAGTTGGCGTAGTAGGTCAATATATCCCCGGCATCAGGCGCGGCACGCAGAAGCCCGTTGCGTTGTTCCAGCATCTTGCGTGCGCACAGTGTGGTCAGCGCGTTGGACAGCACGCCCTCGCAGGCGCCGGCTGCAATCCGAATGGGAGCGCCCTGTTCGCGCAGTTGATCAATCTTCTCCAGGGCGTAGGTTTTTATCGCCAGTGCACTTTCCCAGTCATTGCGATGTTCCAGTACCACGCTTGCCAGCAGTGGGACTGGCAGCACCGGAACAACGTCCGAGATGCGTTCCATTAACTCATTTGCCAGCCTGCCGACTTCCACAAATCGCGCTTCCTGTTCGAGACGAGCAAACTCCACACCCCCATCGTGGCACCAGTCCTTAACCGACAGAGGTTCGCCGAAGTTGACGCTCGCGTAGCCAAAGCGTCGCCAGCGGTCGCGCCGGGAAAGCCTCAATTGCTTGAACAAAAAACGCAGCGAGGTTTTGATCACGAATCCGGTGCTGCGCTTTTCAGCCTTGCGGTCGAGGGTTCGCAGCAGGCTACGGTCCTCGATCACACGGTCGTAATTGATGCCAACCGGAACGAACACGATTTCGCGGTCACTCTCCGGGTGGTAGTCACGCAGCATGTAATCGAGGAAGCCAAGCTTCGCGTCGCGCGTGGCGCCATCGCGGGTCAGGCCGCCCTCCGGGAATACGGCCTGGCAGACACCGGCACGCGTGGCCATCTGTATGTAGCGTTCCAGTACCCGGCGATACAGCGCATTGCCCGAGTCGCGCCGCACAAAGAAGGCGCCCATGGCGCGAATCAGCGTTTGCAGCGGCCAGATGTGTGCCCATTCGCCGACGGCGTAGGACAAAGCGGTTCTTTCCGCGGCAAGAAAGGCAACCAGGATGTAGTCCATGTTACTGCGGTGATTCATGACGAATACCACGGCGGCATCCGGATTGACGGATGCCAGCCGGTCTTCATCGTGGAAGCCCACCCGTACACGATAGATCAGCCGGGCGACGCGCCTGGCGATCCAGTAGCCGACTCGGAAGTACACATAGGCGTTGAAGGCGGGGACGACTTCCCTGGCATAGGCGTTTGCCTTTGCTTGCGCCACTTCGCGCGGCATGTCGTGTTCACGGGCGTAGTCTCGGACGGCAGACTCGACTTTCTCGTCGTGGCTGAGCTGGTCGACGAGAATCTGCCGGCGGGTCTGCTGGAACGGCCGCACCTGGATATCGAGCCGGGTGTTGACTTCGTCGATGACACGGTTGATACGTCGCCTCAGGTACCAGCGCACACTCGGAATAAATACACGGTCCAGCAACAGCGCCAGTGACAGCAGGGCGAGCAGCACAACCAGCCACACTGGCAGGGTGAGGGTGCTATCCATGCCGGGTGTCATCCGGCAGTGTTGCTTGTAGCGGCAGGAAAGTCATCAATCCGGCCTGACCGGACGCTTGTTACCGTTATCATCCACGGCGACATAGGTGAACGTGGCTTCCGTCACCTTGAAGCGTTCTGCCTCGCCGGTATTGCCGCGCAGTATCGGGTTGACCCAGATTTCCAGCCGTACGGTAATTGACGTGTTACCAATGCCTACCAGTTCGCCATAACAGCACACCACGTCGCCGACCTTGACCGGCTTGATGAACTTGATTGAGTCCACCGCCACGGTGACGGTGCGTCCCTGGGCCGTTTCCTTGGCGAGGATGCTGCCACCTATGTCCATCTGCGACACGATCCAGCCACCGAAGATATCGCCGTTCGGGTTGGTGTCGGCCGGCATGGCAAGGGTGCGGAGCAGTACCTCGCCACAGGGTTGTGCCTGGGTGTCTGTCATAGTCTGGAGTTCCCGGTCGGCCGTTATCTGCGAGACTGTATCACCCGAACGAAGCTCCGGGTAGTCGGCGAGGGCTATTCAGCAGCGTGCGGGAAGCAGTGGAAGAATTGGCCGTAATGGATACACTTTGGCGCCAGACAGGTAAACTGGGCGTCACAACAGAAATAATTGAGAGGAAATAAACATGCGTTGGCGGGGCAGAAGATCGAGCAGCAACATCGAGGACCGGCGCGGCTCATCGCCCGGAGGTTTTGCTGGTCTCGGTGGCCTGAGTGGTGGCGGTGGCCGCAGTGGACTGGTCCGTTTGCTGCCCATACTGTTTCGGTTTCTCGGCGTTAAAGGCACCATTGTGGTAGTGCTGGGATTTGTGGCATACAGCTATTTTAGCGGTGGTGGCCTTCCCGAACTGCCTCGTGAGTCGGTTGGTACCACAGCGCAGATCGGCAGCAGTACAAAAACCGGCACCGGGATAAAAGAAAGTGCCGAGGAGAAGGAGCTGTCACAGTTTGTTTCGGTCGTATTGGGAGACACCGAGGAAGCCTGGCACAGCTTGTTCGAGGCACAGGGCCAGCGTTACAAGGAGCCGAAGCTGGTGCTGTTTCGTGGTAGGGTCAACTCTGCCTGCGGCATGGGGCAGGCAGCCATGGGACCGTTCTACTGTCCCGCTGACCAGAAAGTTTATCTCGACCTTGGGTTCTTTAAGGAACTGCGCGAGCGCCATGATGCGCCAGG
>JAUXDG010000009.1 GCA_030618475.1 Gammaproteobacteria bacterium
TGCCAGCCAAACTGGGTTTTTACCGGTTGCTTGGTGTAAGTCCCTTTTTCCATGCCGGCAACGGCTTCGGAGAAGGGGGCAACCATTTGTTTAGGCGAGAACCAGCCCAATTCGCCCCCGCTTTTGCCGGACGGTCCGGTGGAATGCTGTTTTGCCAGTTCAGAAAAGTCCGCCCCGTTATCCAGCTCGACGATCAGCGTTTTCGCTTCGTCTTCTTCCTTGACAAGAATGTGTCGTGCCTTGTATTCGTCACCGCTCGGCGCCTGTTCCTGGTAGATCTTCTTCAATTCTTCGTCGCTAACCGGATTCGCCTTCAGTTCGTGCTGAATGGCTGCCGTTGCAATAACAGCGCGGCGCTGCTGGTCGATCTGTAACTGGACTGTGGTGCCTTTATCCAGGCCTTGTGTTTCACCGCTCTGGCGTGCCAGCTCCAGGTTGATGACTTCCTCCAGGATAGCCCGGCGGTCCTGGCCAGCAGGGTTGCCGGGGCGGCGGGCGTTCAGTTGTTGTTCATAAAGATCAACCACATCTTCAGTAATAGGTGAACCGTTTACCGTGGCAAGTACCGGGCTGGTGTCATTAACAGCTGTGGCGGCGGTCGCAGGGCTTTGGTCTGCCGCGTTCAACGGAACCTGGTCGCAGCCCGCAAGCAGCCCGCCCAACCCGAGCGCAAGTGTTAGATAAGCTAGTTTCATCATTTTGTCCTTTTATGTGGGGTAAATCGAAGTGAATCAGTATCCTGTTTCGGCAGGTGTGGATGCCTTGATGCTCAAGGCGTGTATTTCGCTGTGCATGATATCGTCCAACGCATCGTAGACCTGGCGATGGCGTTGAATGAGACTGTTGCCCGCAAAGGCATCGGACACGATTTCAACCACAAAGTGGCCCGCACCACCGGCACTGGCATGTCCGGCGTGCCTGGCACTTTCGTCGATGATATTGAGAGACCGGGGTGAAAACACGTCTGTGAGGCGTTCACGAATCATGGCAATACGTTCTGCTGTCACTAGGGTAGTACCTTTTTGAAGGGCTTGACGGTAGTCTGTTCATAGACGCCCGCAGCCAGATAGGGGTCAGCGTTGGCCCAGCGCCTGGCGTCCTCCAGGGAATCAAATTCCGCAACTACCAGACTGCCGGTAAAACCGGCTGGACCCGGATCATCACTGTCAATGGCCGGGTGGGGACCGGCCAGGATCAAACGGCCCTCGTCGCGCAGCTGTTGCAGCCGTTTGACGTGCTCCGGGCGAGCGGCCATGCGTTTCTCCAGCGCGTTCGCTGCATCCTGGCTGATAAAGGTGTACAGCATTCAGGACTCCTCTCCCGGTTTTTCATGGTCTTCGATATAACGGCTGAGATAAAAAGCCTGGCCGATCACAAAGGCAAAGGTAATGCCGAGCATGCCAAACAGTTTGAAATTGACCCAGGTTTCTTCAGGATAGTTAAATGCGACGTAGAGGTTGAGCGCACCGATACCGGCGAAAAAAGCAATCCACAGCCAGCTCAGGCGGATCCACACCGGACGTGGCGCCTGGATAACATGGCTCATCATGCGTTCCACCAGAGGCTTGTCACCGATCCAGATGCTTGCCATGAATACCACCGCAAACAGCCAGTTGATAACGGTCGGCTTCCACTTGATGAATACAGGGTTCTGCAGAAAAATGGTAAGACTACCGAACACCAGCAATAATCCAAGCGTGACCAGGTGCATCTTTTCAAAGCGACGATGTTTGAGCCAGAACGCAAAGGTCTGAACCGCAGCTGCAGCCATTGCTACAGCGGTTGCCACATAGATGTCATACATCTTGTAGGCGATGAAAAACAGCAGAATGGGAAAGAAGTCGTAAAGAAACTTCATTATTATTTATCTAAACCTAATGTAAGGAGCGGTTGACGCTCCATTTTCTGTAATAGCGGTCAATGACCTCCCGCACATGCGGCGGGTAGTTTAGCAAGTCCATCTGTTCCATGCCTTGTGTAAAAAAACCGGCGGCGTCTTCCGGCAGATGCTCGGTCAGTACCGCAAACGCCTCATCCATGATATCGGGCTGATGGCTGCGCGTTGCCACGATCGCACGGTTCAGGTGCAGAATGCGCCACGGCCGGCCCGGATTGGTTTTTTCCAGATCCCGCCGGATCACCGGTGCCGCAGCATCGATAATTTCCCCCATCGCCTGATACAGGACCAGCAGTTCGCCGGGATCCTGTGTCCGGTTGGCGCTGCGCGCCAGTGCATCCACCACTGGCTCCAGGTGGAGCAACTGCCCCCCGTGACGGGCGATCCAGCGTGCCATGGCAATGGTAAACGCCTGTAAGCGGTTTAAAACCATCGAAAGATTGAGGTGATTGGCCCAGTGCAGCGACTGATCGAACAGCTCGAGCGCGTACTCTCCCAGTTCAGTGACAGCTTCGGGGCTGGCCGGGTTCCCGCTTTGCACCGATTTATCGTCTTTCAGGCTGGCTTCAGTTTGTTGCATTGCGTCAAATAATTGTTGAAACGTCTCTACCAGCAGCGGTGGTGATGATGAGTTGTCGGGAGCGGATCTGTCCTCACTGAGCTGGTAGGTCTCCAGCATCTCGGCCAGCGGTTCGGCGAGCTGCTGGCGAAAGGACTGAGACGACGGGTCAGTTAGTTTCATGGGGTGAATGGTACCGGATTGCGATTAATCCCGCAGGGGAGCAGCGCGGAACAGATGGCTCCGGTACAATAGAAAAAATGTGTTGTTACGATTTACATAGCCATTCAACCGCGTCGGATGGCACGCTTGATCCTGCCGGCCTGGTGGAAAAGGCCCATTCTGCCGGCGTGGATGTGCTGGCACTGACCGACCACGATACGCTGGACGGCCTCGCAGAGGCGGCGCAGGCGGTGTCGGAGCTGGATCTCAGCTTGATCCCCGGGGTTGAAATTTCCGTGACCTGGCAGGCTATGACCATCCACGTTCTGGGTCTGAACGTAGACCCCCTCAACCAGGCCTTGTCTGATGGTTTGCAGGAACTGCAGAAAGTTCGCGACTGGCGGGCAGGTGAAATCAGCCGCAAACTGGCAAACAAGGGGATTCCCGGAGCGCTGGAAGGCGCCGATCGATTCCGCAAGGGTAAAATACTCAGCCGTACGCATTTCGCGTATTTCCTGGTGGAAGCGGGTTACGCAGCATCCGTGCGCGACGTTTTCAAACGTTTCCTGGTAAAAGGCAAACCCGGGTATGTCCATAATGAATGGGTATCAATGCAGCGGGCACTGGGCTGGATCCGGCAGGCCGGTGGTTTGCCGGTTATTGCACATCCGGCGCGCTACAGATTGACCCGCAGTAAACTGAAGAGACTGGTCGGTGAGTTCCGTGAAGCGGGTGGTGTCGGCCTGGAGGTGGTGTCAGGTAGTCATTCGCGGGACGAAACCCTGCATATGGGGGCAGTCTGCAGGGAGCACCGCCTGTTCGCATCCTGTGGCTCGGATTATCACGGGCCGGAAAAACCCTGGGTTGAGCTGGGCCGGCTACGCCGCCTGCCGGATGCTTGTATACCCATCTGGGAAGCCGAATCCTGGCCGCCCGGGTTAGCCGTATGAGTCAGTATTTTGAAATTCACCCGCAGAACCCTCAGCCGCGTCTGATCAGGCATGCGGTGGATATTATTCGCGTTGGCGGTGTGGTGGTGTTGCCGACCGATTCCAGTTATGCCATCGCCTGTCATCTGGATGACAAGAGGGCGGTAGAACGAATTCGCCGTATTCGTGACTTGGACAAGAAACACAACTTTACGCTGCTGTGCCGGGACCTGGCGGAGATATCCGCCTATGCGCGTGTGGATAATTCTGCCTATCGCTTGTTGAAGGCGAAAACGCCAGGGCCTTATACTTTTCTGTTGCGCGCGACGGCGACTGTACCGCGTCGGCTGCAACACCTGAAACGGAAGACCATTGGTATCCGCGTGCCGGACCATCCGATTGTTACAGCATTGCTGATTGAACATGCTCAGCCGCTGATGAGTTCGACATTGATTCTGCCGGGTAATGAATTTCCGGAAACCGACGCGTTTGACATTCGCGATAAGCTGGAATCTCAGGTGGACCTGATTATTGATGGTGGCAACTGCGGGATTGAATTCACGACTGTGGTTGACCTGACTGAACCGGTGCCGCAGCTGATCCGTCGCGGCAAAGGTTCCAGCGAAGGTTTTGCATAGGCGAACTAGTAATGACACGAGGAGAGAAATTCAGTGATTCCAAATGAACGACGAGTAACACCGGCTGGCCGCTATCGCTGCTGTTGCCATCGTGTTAACAGGCGCTGAGACCATGTTACAAGTCAGTACGGTGCAGCAAATTTCAGCCTGGGTGATGCCGGTATTACTGGCCATTACCGTGCATGAAACGGCGCATGGCTGGGTGGCGCGCAGATTCGGGGATAAAACTGCAGAGATGCTCGGGCGCCTGACCTTGAATCCAATAAAACATATCGACCCGGTAGGAACCATTCTGGTGCCTGCTGTGATGCTGTTGCTACCTGGCGGCTTTGTGTTTGGATGGGCCAAGCCGGTGCCGGTGGACTGGCGCAATTTCAAGCACCCCAAGCAGGATATGGCCTGGGTTGCAGTGGCCGGTCCAGCCTCCAATCTGCTAATGGCGTTGGCATGGGCGCTCGCTGCAAGAGTTGCCCTGGGCTTGTCCGCAGACAACTGGATTGCCTTGCCCTTGCTGTTTATGGGCGTGGCAGGCATCTTTATAAACACCATACTGATGGTTCTAAATCTGTTGCCGTTGCCGCCACTGGATGGCGGGCGCGTGGTGACGGGCTTGTTACCGGCGCCTTATGCCTATCAGTTTGCACGTATTGAGCCCTATGGCTTCTTTATTCTGGTGGCGCTGCTGATGACGGGTGTTCTGAGTATTGTCATGTGGCCTGTCGTCCAGCTGTTTCTGCAACTGATGGCGTCGGTGGCGGGCATGAAACCGGGGTATCTTGAAACTATACTGTTTGCGTTGATGAGGAGCTGATTTACCTTGACGAGCGAGTCCAAGAATCGGGTGTTGTCAGGCATGCGGCCTACCGGCCGCCTGCACCTGGGGCACTACCACGGTGTACTGAAAAACTGGGTCAAACTTCAGCACGAGTACGATTGTTTCTTCTTTGTTGCTGACTGGCACGCCCTGACCACCCATTACGAAGATCCGCAGATTATCGGCGACAGTGTCATGGAGATGGTCATCGACTGGCTGGCGGTTGGTGTTAATCCCGCCAACGCCAGGATTTTCATTCAATCCGAAGTTCCGCAGCATGCCGAACTGCACCTGCTGTTGTCCATGTTGACGCCGCTGGGCTGGCTGGAACGGGTGCCGAGTTACAAGGATCAGCAGGAAAAATTGCGTGAACGCGATCTGGCAACCTACGGGTTTCTGGGCTATCCGCTGCTGCAAAGTGCGGACATCCTGATGTACAAGGCCGGTTCGGTGCCGGTCGGCGAAGACCAGGTTGCGCACGTCGAGTTAACCCGGGAAGTGGCGCGGCGCTTTAATCATCTCTATGGCAGAGAACCGGACTTTGAAGAAAAAGCCGACGAAGCCATCAGGAAGATGGGAAAAAAGAATGCCAAGATGTATCGTAAGCTGCGCAGGCAGTATCAGGAAAAGGGTGATCAGGAAGCCCTGGATGTCGGCCGCGTGTTACTGGAAGGGCAAGGTAATCTGGCATTACGTGACCGCGAGCGCTTGTACGGGTATCTGGAAGGCGGTGGCCGCATTATTCTTCCCGAGCCGCAGGCCTTGTTAACGCAAGCCCCCAGGATGCCGGGTCTGGACGGACAGAAGATGTCCAAGTCCTATGGCAACACCATTGCACTGCGTGATGACCCCAGGGAGATTGAGCGGAAGCTGCGCACCATGCCGACCGATCCGGCACGTGTGCGTCGCCAGGATCCGGGTAATCCGGACCTGTGTCCGGTGTTCCAGTTACACGAGGTGTATTCGGATGAAGCCCGGCGGCAGTGGGTCAGGGAGGGTTGTGTGTCGGCCGGGATCGGTTGTCTGGATTGCAAGCAACCGATTATTGATTCGGTGCTCAGCGAGCTTGCGCCCATTCGTGCCCGTGCCCGCGAGTTTGAGGAAGATCAGCAGCTGGTACGCAACATTTTGCAGGACGGTGGCGAGGCAGCACGCGATGTAGCGGATGAAACAATGGATGAAGTAAAATCTGCGATCGGTTTGAAATATTAAGTTTTTTCATGTTCTTTCTATAGCAACAGGGAATACCCCAGGCCCACCGACGCGCATGCGACGATAATAGGCACAATCCCGACCTTGTATCTAAACAACGCAATGAATGCTGCCAATCCTATCAAGGCCGACAACCATTCAAATGGTCCTTCGAAACCTTGAGGCCAAAGCACGTGATATGCGAAAAAGACCGCCAGATTTAGCACGACACCAACCACGGCAGCGGTGATGCCTGTTAGTGGTGCCGTGAATTTGACATCATGCCTCGTCGCTTCAACAAATGGTCCACCGAGCAAGATAAAAAGAAAGGAGGGTAAAAACGTGAACAGTGTCGCTACACCCGCGCCGGCAGCACCCGCCAAGGGTAGCAATTCCGGCCCAAAAAGTTCTTTTGTCCAGCCGCCGACAAAACCCACGAATGCGACAACCATTATCAGTGGACCGGGAGTTGTTTCTCCAAGTGCCAGGCCATCTATCATTTGCGATCCGCTTAACCAGGCATAATGCTCGACGCCACCTTGATAGACGTAGGGTAAGACTGCATAGGCTCCGCCAAAGGTGACAAGGGCCGCCTTGGAAAAAAACCATCCCATTTGCGTGAGCGTGCCTTGCCAACCATAAGCGGCAAAAAGGCCAGCCATCACCGCAGCCCAGATTAACAGCCCTGTCAAAGCGAATACGATCAATCTGCTCCAATTAAATCGTGCATGCGCTGGAACAGGGGTGTCGTCATCGATGAGCGCGGGTCCGTAGGAATTTTCCGAATCCGCATGATGCCCACCCGCTCTGAATTTATCGGCTGCGAGATGTGAGCCGGCATAACCGATGATCCCGGCCATAAGCACGATATAGGGAAAAGGTATATCAAAGACGAAAATTGCTATAAATGCCAGTACCGCCATGGCGCGTAGTACATTGTTCCTTAACGCCCTTGAGCCAATGCGGTAGGCCGCAAAAACAACAATTGCGGTGACGGCTGGTTTAATACCGTACAAAATACCTTCTACTGCCGGCACATCGCCGTATGCCAGATAGACCCATGTCAGGCCAATAAGAATAAATAGTGACGGCAGAACAAATAGAACGCCGGCTGTAATGCCGCCCCACACACCGTGCATCAACCAACCAATGTAGGTCGCAAGTTGCTGTGCCTCTGGCCCTGGAAGGACCATGGTGTAATTGAGTGCATGCAAAAAGCGATGCTCTGAAATCCACCTGCGTTTTTCTACCAACTGCTGGTGCATCATGCTTATTTGACCTGCTGGCCCGCCAAAGCTGATAAATCCCAGCTTAAGCCAGTAGATAAATGCCTCCCGGAAGGGAACTGGTTCTGGCCGTTCTCGATACTTGTGTGCAATTGTTGACAATTGATTTTTACTCTTATGTTTGTTGTTGTCCCGTTCACTCCCTCTCCCACCGGAGGGAGAAGGAATGCTCTTCTCCAGGCGTGGTTCCACGATTCTCCGGTCGCTGAGGTGCCTCCCGAGTGGTCCGGGACGTGGCGACTATACTCCGGGCTGTGGATCGATGTGTTCAGGTGTTGATATATTCGTTGTAATTCCTTGTAAAGCAATGTTAATTATAGTACTAATGCTCCAGGGTGTGTAGCTAAAGAGGCCGTTTCGTCCTCCCAAGCCGGAATTCTCACCCATCTTGTTGCGTTGTGGGCTTTATGCCCTTGGTGGTTACGGTGGTGAGAGTTGACAAGTTGCCTGTTCCCATCTGCCGCGCCGGCGTTTACAATGCGTCGATACGACCTGAGCCGATTGCATGACAGAAACGCCAATCCCGACTGAACAGGCGCCACAACAAGCTGAAATGCCCTTCGCCTTCGTGCAGGGTGAAGCGCTCACGACTCTCCCCAAAGATCTCTATATTCCACCGGATGCGCTGGAAGTCTTTCTGGAAGCGTTCGAAGGCCCTCTGGACCTGTTGCTGTATCTGATCAGGCGGCAGAACCTCGATATTCTCGATATTCCCATTGCTGAGATCACCCGGCAGTACATGGATTACATCGATCTGATGGAGGATCTCAAGCTTGAGCTGGCCGCCGAATACCTGGTGATGGCGGCCATGCTGGCCGAGATTAAATCGCGCATGCTGTTGCCGCGGCCGGTTGAAACCGAGGACGAAGATGATCCACGCGCCGAGCTGATACGTCGTCTGCAGGAATACGAACGTTATAAACAGGCCGCAGAGGATATCGAGCGGATGCCTCGCGTCGGTCGCGACGTATTCCCGCTCGCAATCGAGGCACCGGAAAAGCAGGTGATTCCCAAACCACCCGAAATCAGCCTGCAGGAATTGCTGATAGCGGCCAAGCAAGCTATGACCCGTGCCGAGATGTTCTCGCACCACCATATACAAATGGAGCCCCTGTCGGTGCGCGAGCGTATGTCGGCAGTTCTGGATCAGGTCGGCAGCGGTGATTTTACGCCGTTTACGGCCTTGTTCCGGCCCGAAGAAGGGCGCATGGGAGTTGTGGTCTCTCTGCTGGCGGTGTTGGAACTCATTAAGGAATCCCTCATTGAACTGGTACAGGCGGAGCCCTTCGCACCCATCCATATCAGAGCGGCCTGTTCAACTACGGTCTATGAAGAAAACCTGCAAGTCGCAGCGGCTGGTAAATTTTGAGTAACAGGTCCTGGAATGAGTGAAGCAAGAATCAAGCATATCGTTGAAGCCGTTTTGCTCGCGTCCGGGAAGCCGTTGACACTGGAGCAGCTGCTGGGTGTTTTCGGTGATGGTGAAAAGCCCGAACGTGATCAGCTCAGGCAAGCTATTGCCACCTTGCAGGAAGATTATGCGGAACGTGGTATTGAACTGGTTCAGGTAGCCAGTGGCTATCGTATGCAGGTTAAGCAGACCATGGAACCCTGGGTGTCACGCTTGACAGAAGAAAAGCCGGCACGTTATTCACGTGCTTTGCTGGAAACGCTGGCATTGGTAGCGTATCGCCAGCCCATCACCCGCGGTGAAATCGAAGACATTCGTGGTGTCAGTGTCAGTAGTTCGATCGTGAAAACCCTGCAGGAACGTGAGTGGGTGCGTATTGTCGGTCATCGTGATGTGCCCGGACGTCCCGCTATGTACGGCACCACCAGGCAGTTCCTGGATTATTTCAACCTGAAAGGCCTGGACGATCTGCCGACACTGATGGAATTGCGCGACATCGATGCCATCAATGTTGAGCTGGAACTGGCGATGCCGGGAGAAGTGGCGGAGGTGCCTGAGGACCAGGCCGGTGAAGCTTCGGACGGAGCGGGTACTGTGTCGGAAGAGTCCCCACGGGTCGTACAGGTTGTGGTAGATACGCCCGAAAGTAACGATACCATTCACTGATCTTTTCTCAATTTTTCCCCATGGAAGAACGCCTGCAAAAAGTACTGGCACGTGCCGGCCTGGGTTCGCGACGCCGGATTGAAGACTGGATTCGAGACGGACGTATTCAGGTCAACGGCAAGCCGGCCCGGCTCGGACAGAAAGTCAGCGGGCGTGAGCGTATTTCTGTTGACGGTAAAAAGGTCCAGCTAAACACTGGCGAACAGGTGGCCGCCGCAACGATCCTCTATCACAAACCGGCTGGTGAGATATGCAGCCGCGATGATCCGGACGGGCGGCCCAATGTTTTTTCCGCCCTGCCCAGACCGCCTGCGGGGCGATGGATCAGTGTTGGACGCCTGGATTTCAACACTTCCGGACTGTTGCTGTTTACCACTGACGGGGAACTGGCTCACCGCCTGATGCACCCCGCGCAGGAAATCGAACGCGAATATGCCGTCCGGCTGCTTGGCACAGTGGATTTGCCCATGCTGGAACGCCTGATCCAGGGAGTCGAGCTGGAAGACGGTTTTGCCCGTTTCAGCGCCATCGAGGAGTCCGGTGGCAGCGGTGCGAATCGCTGGTACCACGTGATCATCAAAGAGGGCCGCAATCGCGAAGTGCGTCGCCTGTGGGAATCACAAGGGCTCAAGGTGAGCCGTCTTGCCCGCGTACGTTACGGCCCTGTCATCCTTGAGCGAAAACTGCGGCCCGGAAAGCACCGTCCGCTGACGTCCAGTGAACAGAAGCAGCTCTACCAGGCGGCGGGTTTGAAACCACCAAAGGCGTGACCACCGGTCCGTGTTTGTCACCACAAGCCCCAGGGCAGAAGGTGAGGAATGGGACATTCCGAGAGGCTCCTCTGGATGAGCCTCTCCCCCAGAGGACCCTCTCTCGCCTACCGGCGATTCACCTTGTCTTGCTACGCAATTCACCTTGAAGGTCACCAAGGAATTGCCCCCTTAGCCCGAATTTCTCACCACATGCCCTGGGGCATGTGGTTAAGTCTGTGAGAAATCACGGTAACCTCGGGACCGCCGACGGCTGTCATGTGGATGGCTTTCACGTTCGGTTGCCTTTGCCGCAAGGGTGAGGCCGCATAGTGACAAATTCCGTGACTGAAGTCATGCTAGGCAACTGTCCAGCTCAGGGATTCATAAAGATGCCGCGAAAGAAATTCGATCGCAAGGAAGTTGCGCTGCAGTGGCGCAGAACCAAGATTATTGCCACGCTGGGTCCCGCTTCCAGCTCATTCGCCATGATCGAAAAGCTGATCGAGTCCGGCGTTGACGTCGTGCGGGTCAATATGTCGCATGGCGACCACGAAACCCACCGCAAAACGGTGCAGCGGGTACGGCGTGCCGCCAAACGGGCAGGCCGGCATGTTGGTATTCTGATGGATTTGTGCGGCCCCAAGATTCGCGTTGGTCGCTTTGCGGGAGGCAGTATCGAACTCAGGGCTGGCGAAACGGTGACTGTGACGACACGGCCGCTTGGCGGATCTGACGGTCTCATCCCCTCGCAGTATCGCAGTCTGCACAAGGACGTCAGGGCAGGAGAACGAATTCTGCTCGATGACGGCAATCTGGAGTTGCGTGTGCAAAGCGTTGATGGCACCGAGGTTGCGTGCAAGGTCATTGAAGGCGGCGTCCTCTCCAGTCATAAGGGTATGAACCTGCCTAACTCGCAGATATCAACGCCGGCCCTGACCGATAAAGACCGCAAAGACGTACAACTGGGCGTCGAACTCCAGGTGGATTTCCTGGCGCTCAGCTTTGTCAGGTCTGCAAAAGACGTTCAGCAGCTGACGCGTTACATGAAGCGCCTGGGGGCCAATATTCCCGTGATCAGCAAAATTGATCGACCGGAAGCGGTCAAAACGATTGATGCCATAATGGGGATGTCCTACGGCATAATGATCGCGCGCGGCGACCTGGGCATCGAACTCCCCGCAGAGAAAGTGCCGCTGATACAAAGGGATCTGATCCATAAAGCCCGTCAGAAAGGCATCCCGGTTATTGTCGCAACCCAGATGTTGGAGTCCATGATGACCCGTTCGCGGCCGACTCGCGCGGAAGTCACCGATGTCGCGGGTGCCGCCTTGTTGAGTGCCGATGCGGCCATGCTGTCGGGTGAAACAGCCGCTGGAAAATACCCCTTGCAGGCGGTACAGACCATGGACCGTGTACTGCGCGAGGTGGAACGTCACCAGTGGCAGGAAGGCCGATTCGCCATCGAGCCCATCGCTGATCGTCGCACCAAAGCACACTTTGTGCGTGAGTCGATGGCGCACGCGGCGGTTCAGTTGACGCATGACCTGGAACTGGACGCTATTATTGTTCCGACCCATACGGGAAACACGGCGCGTATCATGGCATCGCACCGGCCTCTGGCGCTTGCCGTAGGCGCCTGTTCAGATGAGAGGGTTTGCCGGCAGATGACCCTGCACTGGGGTATTGTACCGGTCAAAATCGAACACGCCGAAGCCCGCAACTGGCGCCGGATCTGCGTCCATATTGCCGAGCAGTCTCACCTGGGTAAGGTGGGGCATGATGTGTTGCTGGTGTCAGGGTTCAGCGATGACCCCGGCAAGGATGAGCCTGTAATGAAGCTTCTGCATCTGTAGTGTATGAGTATCCTATGGGAACAGGAGGTCGATTCTACAACCTACCAGGTGCGTCAGGCCGGGAACTCATTGCGGCTGTATACCAACGGGGTGTTTCACAGTCAGTACAACCCCGGCCGGCCGGTCACCGGTAGTGTCTGGGATCTGCTGTTCCTGCCGGCGTTCTTCTATCCGCCGGGCAGCATTCGCCGGGTACTGGTTCTGGGTGTCGGTGGTGGTGCTGTGATCCAGCAGTTACGCCGCTTTATTCAACCGGATACCATTGTCGGTGTTGAGTTAAACGCCACCCATCTCTACCTCGCCACACGCTTCTTCGGTGTAAGCGGTAACGATGTGGAGCTGGTCAGGGCCGACGCCGTCGACTGGGTAAACCAGTATCGGGGACCCGTGTTTGATATTGTGATCGACGATTTGTTCGGTCACGTGGATGGTGAAACGCAACGCAGCGTATTCGCTGGCAGGAGGTGGGTATCATCCCTGACTCGCTGTCTGTCGGGCGAGGGTATGATTGTCTCTAATTTCGGCAGCAGGTTGGAACTCATGGTGTCTGCGTACCTGAGTCACAGCGCTCTGCGTCGAAGTTTCAGCTCGGCTTTCTATCTTGGTACAGCACAGAATTACAATGCCGTGGGCGTCTTCCTCAAAAGGCCTGCGACCACCCGACAGTTGCGCGATCGGCTGAAAAGGATTCCGCAGCTCGACCCGCGCCGACAGTCTTCGCGCTTGAATTACAGCATCCGTACCTTGTCGATCTGATATACAATGGCGCAGATCGAGTGGCCGCAGTGAACCTCCATGACTGGGAAGAAACGCAGCAGGCAAGAGCTACACCTGGAAACCGCCAGGATCAACTGGCAGGAACTGGAAACGCATTTTGCCCACGGTGTGGTTATCCGGGTCGACAGTGACCTGGATCTGGTTGAGGTGGCCAGCTGTTTCGCCAATGATGACAAGCCGGCAGCTGAGACCTGGATCAACGAAGGTAAAGTGGAACACCTTGGCATGCATACCGCCAAAGACTGGGGAGGGCGAGATCCTGAACTGTGGGCTGTGGTGGTGGCCCCCTGGGTGGTAGTGCAGGAGAGAAAAAATTGAACGGATCTGTTTTGCTCGGCAAGCTGTTATCCGGCTTTGTACTGATGGTGGGGCTGGTATCCTGCAGTGCGCTGACCAGCAAGCCGGAGCCACCCAGGGTTGCACTGGTCGGGCTCAAGCTGGTTTCGGTCGAGATGTTGGAGCAGCGCTACCAGGTCAGTTTGCGGGTAAAGAATCCAAATGCCTTTGAACTGCCTGTTCGTGGCATCGACTTTCGACTCGATATCAACGGTCAGACATTTGCCGATGGTGTCAGCAATCAGTCGGTCGACGTGCCGGCTTATGGAGAAAACGTCATCGAGTTGGAGGTCTCTTCGAGCCTTTTCCAGGTGTTCCGTCAATTCCAGTCGCTGCAAGAAAGCCAGTCACCCGGTCTCGAATACCGGATCAGTGGCAGCATGGCGACCGGGGTCTACGGACAGAAACTGCCGTTTGATTATTCCGGTGAGCTGCAGCTATCCGAGCCGAGGCAGTCCGGCAGGCAACAAGGTCTATAAGTCACACAGGAGTTACCCACAAAACCTGTGGATAACATTGTGGACTAGTGTGGGATTAGAGTCATTTCAGGCCATTTTCAAGGGCTTTATATTAAAACGAACAAATATTAACCAATCAGTAATAGGTATTAATAACATATAGATATGAAACATATCTAGAATATACAAAAAGATTGATAGGTATAGTGCTGTCTTTTTGCATTTGAATTTCTGCTGTGTATAACTACTCGCTTATATTCTTTTTTTCTGGTGCAAACTCCAGCGGTTTTTAGCCGCGCAAAGCGGTAAGATTCAGACCTGTCATCAGTCAGTAGAAGTGAGATAAAGATGTTTCGATGGAGCTGGTTAATCATTGCATTTTGCCTGGCCAGCTGTTCTTCGCTGCGGGTGTCCTCGGACTATGATTCGGAGGCCGATTTCTCAGCCTTGCATAGCTATGAATGGTTACCGGCACCGCGGGTGGAATCCGGTGACCCCAAAATTCAGTACGACAGTCTGCTGGCGAGCCGGGTAAAAACTGCGGTAAATGAACGACTCGCAGAGAAGGGATTTGAACGGAATGCCAAGCATCCGGATTTCCTGGTGACCTATCATGTGGCTATCGACAACAAGATCTCGGTCACCTATCTCAATGAGCTTTATGGTTACGGGCCGGGATGGGGGCCAGGCTATCGCCGCAATATCAGGCATTACGGTTATCCGAGCCGTAATGCGGTGGTGAGCGAGTATCAGGTCGGTACGCTGATCCTCGATGTCGTGCGCGCCGCTGACAAGCAATTAATCTGGCGCGGTACGGCAAGTGATGAGGTGTATCCGGATCACAGTACAGAAGCCAGGGAAAAACGTGTACGCGAAGCCGTAGAGAAAATTTTTGAACAATTTCCGCCGGCAAAGTAGTAAAGTACGTAGTGCATAATTCTAACGACCTCAACCACAAAGGGCACTAAGGTCACGAAGTTTTTTCCAGTCACGGTATGTCGGTCCGCGTGGTTAAGTTTAACTCTGGAAACGCCTTTAGCTTTAGTTCCTTTGTGTCCTTCGTGTCCTTCGTGTTAGGAAACAGGGGTTAACAATCTGTTCAGACTTAGCAATTGCAAGAGGTAAAACATGCCAAGCTACGATTATCTATGTGAGGCCAACGGTCGAGTGGTCGAAGTCAAACACCGCATGAGCGACAAGCTGTCGAGCTGGGGGCAGGTGTGCGAAAAAGCCGGCATCGAGGCGGGTAACACACCTGCAGACGCACCGGTACAACGGCTGGCAACGGGGGGGCAGGTGGTGAAGAGCTCCAGCCTTGGCGACAACACACCGCCTTGTGCGGCGGGTGGCTGTGGCGGCGGCATGTGCGGTCTGGGCGGCGGTTGAGAAAAGGCAATCAGCGGTGGGTGTCTCCATTCGTGGTTTGATGATGGATCGTGCCAGTGGTGTGGTAAAGGAGCGTTTTGCTGTCGTTTATGCGCCGAAGAAGAAAAAACGTCTGTCCGCTAACTGCGTCGAAGTCATGGAATCTGAACAGGCCGTGCTGGAAGCATCCAGTCCGCAGCGTCATCGCCACGCCGCTGTGGTTGCCGGACCCTCAACGTCTTCGGAAAGTCAGCAGTTGTATTATCTGCTTCGCTGGCTGAATTAGGTGGTCATCCATGCAGGCTGAGTATTGACCCGCCCGTGCAAATAACCGACCCATCCACACGCAGAGGCAGCGCCTGGTTGAGGCTGGGATTCCGGCCGTTTTTCCTGGCCGCCGGTGGCTATGCCGTTATCAGTATGCTGATCTGGTATGCAGCCTACATCCATGGCTGGAGTTTCCCCTTTGCCGGCCTGGCGTCAGTGACCTGGCATGGCCACGAGATGATCTACGGTTATAGTCTGGCGGTGGTGGCGGGCTTTCTGTTAACCGCAGTCCGCAACTGGACCGGCATTGCAACCTTGAACGGCACGCCGCTGTTCCTGTTGTTCTTCTTCTGGCTGCTTGCGCGGCTGTTTATCCTGCTGGGAGGGGCTGACTTTCTCGTCGCCACTGCCAGTTTTGATCTGTTGTTCCTGGCGGTGCTGTCAGCTGCGATAGCGGTGCCTATCATTCGTACCCGGCAGTGGCACAACATCGCCATAGTCGGCAAGATTGTTTTGCTGCTGGCGAGTAACCTGGTGTTCTATCTCGGCGTCGCCGGCAAGCTCGAACAGGGTGTTTACTGGGGCTTGTATTCCGGCCTGTATATAATCATCGCATTGATCTTCACCCTCAGCCGCCGGGTATTGCCCTTCTTTATTGAAAAAGGTGTGGGTTATCCGCTCGAACTGCGCAACAGTAAATGGGTCGATATCGCCAGTCTGGTCCTGTTTGCAGGTTTCTGGATAGCTGATATGGTCCGGCCGAACAGTGTGGGTGTTGCCGTGTGCGCTGCCAGCCTGTTTTTCCTGCACCTGTGGCGATTGCTGGGCTGGTATACAGCGGGGATCTGGAAAAAACCGTTGCTATGGGTTCTGTATCTTGCCTATGCCGCAATCATCGCCGGCTTTGCCCTGAAAGCAGCTGCGTATTTTACCGGTATTTCGCCGTTCCTGGGCTTGCACGCCTTTGCCGTCGGCGGCGTTGGCTTGATGACGCTCGGCATGATGACGCGTGTTGCTCTCGGCCACACCGGACGCAACGTGTTCGAACCACCAGCACTATTATTCTGGGTATTCGTCATCTTGTTTGCTGCACTGATCACACGTGTCGCATTGCCAATGCTGTTCCCGCAACACTATAGTGTGTGGGTCGCTTTGTCGCAATGGCTGTGGCTGTCCGCGTTCCTGATTTACTTCATCAGCTATTTCCCGATTCTGACCCGACCCCGGGTCGATGGGCAGGACGGTTAGCCAGGCTGGCTGTTTTTCCTTGCGATCTCCTGCAGGGATTGCTCGTTATTGCAGAAGCTTATGTCGGCAGCATCAAGCGCGCCTTTGGACACCTGATCGTCACATTCTTCCACGTTTTCACAGGCTGAACACAGATCCATGTTCTGTTGGATGTCAACTACGCGTTCAGTGTGCAGATAGGTATCCACATCAATACCCAGCGCGGTGAGCATTTTGCTGAGTCGAAGTTGATCAACGCTGTTCGCCAGGGATTTGCGGTATTTCTTACCGGCGTTCACATTGAAAACAATGGCCGAGACCAGCAACACGGTAAACGCCAGCGTCAATACAGCCAGCAGACCCCCGATTACTAGACTGATCACATTCATCTTGAATCTGTTCCTTCATAAACGCCGGCGCAGATGCAAACCTTACAAAAAAAACAACTATACGTCCATGCGGGCGCACCCCGTCCCGTCAATTGTCATCAGACGGGGATGGTTGGTGGTCCATCAAAAAATGTTAACTAAATGAAATATAAGCGGATGAAGACCCTGAAATTCAGCTGGAGAGATGTTCCCTGAGTTCTTCGAGGCTGTCTTTAGCGACCTCCTGAACGGCGGGTGCAGGATCCCGGGTTAGTGTCTCCAGCGGTGCAAGCGCCGCTTCACTCCGGGTCAAGGCAAGAAAATGACAGGCATCCGAGCGTACCCGTGGATCGCTGTGTTGGCCCAGATCCTTGAGAGCCGGTAGCTGGTTCTGCAACAGTGCACTGCCTGCCGCGTCTTCCATAACGGCGCTGACACCAATCCGCACCGTCAGCTCGGTATCGGGATCTTGCGCCAACGCCAACAAAGCCGACATGTGTCCGGGGTATTTACGGATGGCGGCCAGTGCCTTGGAGAGCTGGCCGTGTTTGAATAAATCCGTGTAATATTCGGCGAGACCTGCTTCCGAGCCGGCCCGCTCGGCCCACTGGCGTAATTCACCAGGGGAGTGCAGACCTTCCAGTTCGAAATCGCCGAGTCTCATCCAGGGCACCGTGCGCACACCCTGCTGTTCGGCAATATCCGGGCGAGCCACGATATTCACCACCTCCAGCCGGCCGATAAGGCCTTTCTTGACCAGTTCACCCAGGCCCTGCAGGACCTTAGGGCAATGGGGGCACTGAGTGCTCAGTAACAGCAGGGCGTCGGGCGGAACAGTATTGGAGTTGCTCATGATTTATGTTTACATTGCGACTTATGGATGACAACGCCAATGGTACGCCATGTACAACACCGATTCACATCGAGTGGCGTCCACGCGGCTTGATGGTCCGTACAGCCGGATCTGCACGAGCGTGTATTTCATGCGCCTGCTGCTTGGTGCCCTGAACGCTGACACGCCAACTGAACCCATCAATATAGCCTTGTCGGAGTACTAGGGAGTAACCAGCCATGTATATGGGTAATAAATCGATACGAATGCCCACACCGGTGGAGGCTTTGCCCGGTCGTGATGTGCCCATGCAGGTTGCAGAAAAGCACACTGTCAACGGTCATCCCCTGCAGCCACCGTTTCCGCAAGGCATGCAGCAGATCGTGTTCGGTATGGGGTGTTTCTGGGGCGCTGAACGACGCTTCTGGCAGATTGAGGGTGTCTACACCACAGCGGTGGGGTACACAGGCGGCTATACGCCCAATCCGACCTACCGTGAAGTGTGTGGCGGCCAGACCGGCCACAATGAGGTGGTGCTGCTCGTGTTTGATCCTGCTGTTGTTTCGACCGCGGCTTTACTCATTTCCTTCTGGGAAGGGCACGATCCGACGCAGGGTATGCGGCAGGGAAACGATATGGGCACCCAGTACCGGTCCGGGATCTACACCCACAGTGATGAACAACAAAAGCTGGCGGAACAATCCAGGCGTGCGTACCAGGAGGTGCTGAGCGGGAATCATGTCGGGGCGATTACGACAGAGATCATCCATGCCCCGCTATTTTATTACGCCGAGGATTATCACCAGCAATACCTTGCCAAAAACTCCGCTGGTTATTGTGGTCTTGGCGGAACCGGCGTGCCTTTTCCAACAGGCGGCTGATGAATCTGATGGGTGTACTTTTCATTACCGCTTTCGTGTATCTTTGCACCGCAGTTGTTCCCGCGCCGTCGGGCAACTTCAACCTTTAGCAGGAGAAGAGATTGAGCCAGGATAATCGCATTAAAGTTCGTGAGAACGGTCCTTTGCTGTGTACCGGTGATATTGAAGTCGTTGCCGAGGATGGCTATGTGTTGGGAAAATCCGATGAGCTTGTCCTGTGCCGGTGTGGGGAGTCCAAAAACAGGCCCTTCTGCGACGGCAGTCACAAGGAAGCAGGCTTCGACAATAGTGGCATTATTGAGGGCATTGTCTCAGAAGAACTGGAGGAGACCGAGGGTCCGTTGAAGATAACGGTGCACACCGATGCCATGCTGGTTGCAGAGGGTCCCATGACGATTATCTGTGCCGATGACAGTTGTGCCGCCAAACGTAACAAGGCGGCCCTGTGCCGTTGTGGTCATTCCGCTAACAAGCCGTTTTGTGACGGCAGTCATAAGGAGTTCGGCTTCGAGGGCTAGTTATCCAGTGGCATTGAATTTGTAACAGGGCGCCGTAGTTTCCGATGGATCGTGGTGTCCTCGCCGATGTGTTGCTTGAGCTGGACGGTGCTGAGCGTGGCATCCGCTATCTGCAAAGCGGTGATCGGGAAACGCTGATTTCCTATGCCGGGTTGCTGTCCCGTGCAAAGGGGTTGCTGGCCAGGTTCCAGCAGCAGGGTTTGCAAGCGGGCGACCCGGTTATCCTGTTTGTCCGCCATAACCTGGCTTTTGTGGATGCATTCTGGGCCTGTCAGTTGGGTGGGCTGGTGCCGGTGCCGCTGTCGGCCGGGGTGCATAGCGAGTATCTGCATAAACTGACAGCGGTCGCCGAAAAGTTTGCAACACCCTTCCTGTTTACCGAGCGTGATCTGTTTCTACACCTGACAAAATGGCTGAATGGTAATGTCCCGTTCGGTCAGCGTGTTTGTGTGCTGGAAGAGATCGATCACCTGGAGCGGGAGGGGGTACTCCATTGCGCCGCGCCGGAGGATACGGCACTGATACAGTTTTCCTCCGGTTCGACCAGTGAACCCAAGGGGGTGGTATTAAGTCATACCAACCTGCTGGTCAATATAAAGGCCATTAGCCGGGCAGCAGCGATTAGCTGCGATGATTCAACCCTGAGCTGGATGCCGCTGAGCCACGACATGGGCTTGATCGGCTTTCACCTGGTGCCATTGTTCAATGGCCTCGACCAGATACTGATGGACACCGATCTGTTTGTGCGCCGGCCGGCGCGCTGGCTGGAGACTGCGCACCGATACCGGGCAAGTTTGTTGTGTTCGCCGAACTTTGGTTATCAGCACTATTTAAAGTCAGTCTCTGCACCGGCAGACAGTCTTGACCTCGGCAATGTCCGTCTTATTTTCAATGGCGCAGAGCCGGTTTCTGCTTCAGTATGCCGTGAATTTGCACAGCGGCTGGAAGCGGCCGGGCTGAACGCCAGTGCTTTTTATCCGGTGTACGGTCTGGCGGAGGCCAGTCTGGCGGTGACCTTCCCTGATCCGGGCAGCGGCATTCAGTCGGTCCGCATCCCGATGGACGCGTTGTCAATGGGTAATGCCGTGACGCCGGCTATGCCTTCACAGCGTTCCCTGGAGCTGGTCTGTCTTGGTCACCCGGTCGAGAGCTGTGAGCTGCGAATCTGCGATCAGAATGGCTGGACTTTGCCCGAATATTCGCTGGGACATGTGCAGATACGCGGCGACAATGTCACCAGCGGTTACTATCAGTGTCCCCAATGTGATGAGAGCGCATTTGTTGACGGCTGGCTGGATACCGGCGATCACGGCTTCATGACCGGGCGCGGCTTGTTCATAAGCGGCCGTTGCAAGGAGGTTCTGTTTGTCAGTGGACAGAACTGGTATCCACAGGATCTCGAACAGGTGCTGCAGCAAATGCCTGGTATAGAAGCAGGTAAAGTGGCTGTCAGTGCACTGCGCAGCGAATCGAATGCGGAAGATTTGTTGTTGGTGTTTATCCAGTTCCGGCGTGAACTGGACGGCTTCGTTGAGCCAGCGCGGCGCGTGCGAACCGCATTGACTGAATACGCCGGACTGCATGCGCATGCTGTTATACCGGTGCACAATCTGCCTCGCACCAGCAGTGGTAAATTGCAACGCTACCGTCTGGTGCAGGCGTTTGAAAATGGTGAATATGTGCAAGTGCTGGCATCATTGCAAGCGTTTCTGCCGTGTTCAGACAGCCCGTCGCTTGAAAGCGGAGTGTCGCGGCAATTGCTTGATGCGTGCAGGGAGCTATTTCCGGATCAGACAATCCGCTCAGACCAGAACCTGTTTGAACTGGGGGCCGATTCCCTGATGCTGCTGAGAATTCACGAAGAGATTAATGCCCGCTTTCCCGGCAAGGTAGAGATTACAGATTTATTTGAGTACCCTACCATCAGCAGCCTGGCGGAGTACATACAGGGACAATAGAGTTGATATACATGGGCCCTTAGAGTTCATGCAGTATGCTGTGTACTACACCTGTCTCGGGCGTGGCCGCTATCAGTTCGGTGAAAATTCGGAAGAATTAAAAATGATCCGTGATGAGCTGGGAGACTTCCCGCTAATGGGATTCTTTGCTAATGGCGAGATCTCGCATAATCGTTTGTATGGTTATACCGGTGTACTGACGCTGTTCGTATAGAGAAACCTTAAAATACTTTAGCAGGCCCTAAGGGAGAGTCCTATGTCTGAACAAGAAAAGCCCGTGAAAGAAGTCGAAGGGGAGCTCGAGCACGCTGAAGAGCATTCCGATAAATTGAACTCGGCCAAACAGCACCTGACAGCGGCTGTCGGTGATGTCAAACAGTTTATCGATGAAGATCTGGCGGACCTGGCCAAGGATACCGTAGACAAACTCGATGAGACGGTAACGTCGGGAATCACCAGTGCAGCCGATGCTATGATCAAGGTGCTGGAAGATATGAAACAACGCCTGCGCAAGGATTGAACCGGGTTCAGGAAAGGCACATAAAACTGTTTTCCAGGCGAAAATGGTGCAGAATTGACCTGAACATTCCATGATCGATGTGCCCTGAATTCATGCAAAGCGCTCTGTTTAATTCCAGAATAGTTATGCTGCTGTTTTCTGTTGCTCTGCTCAGCCAGTCCGCTGTTGCCGATGGAAAAAATCCGCTGAAGTATGAAGACGGGCAGGTTTCCATGCGGCTGGTGTTGCGTACCCCGGAGCAGTTGAGTGCGTTCTTCCAGGGGCGCGGATTCAACCAGGCGGCCATCGAGCGGATTCTCGAGACCTGCTTCATCACACCCATTATCCACAACAAAACCCTGGATGCAGTTTGGCTGGAACTGGACAATTGGCAATTCGAGGCGGGTAAACACCCCATCGCGCGCATCACGCGTGATTACTGGTCCGGGAAATGGCGCGAGGCCGGATTGCCGCAAGCGCAGCAGTCCACCTTTGGCTGGACACTCATGCCCGAGGTGCGTGACCTGCGCCTGGATGAGGGGGTCGGAGGCAGTGTTGTGATCCCCATGCAGTCACAGCCCTTTACCATGACGGCGAATTTTCATACCGGGTTGGATAAAAAAGGCAAAATTAAAACCATCGTATTCGAGGGCATACAATGCGTAAGCAACGAGCCATAAAGCGGACGCTCGCCTTTCTGTGTGTGCTGCTGTTTTCCTGGCACAGCGCTGCCAGCGATAGCCTGCCCAAGGGCATTATGAAACTGGATGGCCGTGCCGCGCCGGCGCTGTTGCTGGAAGACATGGATGGACAAACGTGGGACATCGGCGAGGCACGCGGCCGCTGGGTATTCGTGCACTTCTGGGCTGCCTGGTGCGGGCCCTGTCGCCGCGAGATGCCAACCATACAGGCCATCTATCCGCAGTTTGATGCCGCTGAGCTGGAAATCGTCGTCATCAATACCGCCGAGTCGGAAGATACCGTGTTTGAATTTCTAGCCGCGGTGGCGCCCGACCTCAACCCGCTGATGGATAAAGACGGTCTGGTCACCGAACGCTGGCAGCCCCGCGGACTGCCGGCCACGTTTCTCGTCGATCCCGCTGGCAGGCTGCAATACCTGGCGCTCGGAGGCCGACCCTGGGATACTCCGGATTACCTTAACTTTCTTATGCATCTTATTGAATAAAAATAAAGTATAGATCCATGCTTAACAGGATTCGGCTTGTTCTACTGGTTTTCCTGTGTGCTGCCTGCACACCGTCACCCCGACAAGAGGTCGCTACCGAAGCCGGTTTCGATGTCATCGAGCTCAGTATCGAGCAGGCGCAGCAGGCCCTGCGAACGGGGCTCATCAGTTGCCAACAGCTGACCGGCATCTACCTGAAACGCATCAAAGCCTACGATCAGCCAGGCCGGCTCAATGCGATCATCGACATCAACCCGAACGCCATGCAACGGTCGCGTCAGCTCGATCGGAAATTTGTCGACAGTGGGCGCATGCAGAAACTGCACTGCATTCCGGTGATCCTCAAAGACAACTTCGATACCGCCGATATGCCGACAGAAGCCGGTTCCATTGCCTTACAGGGATCACGTCCCCCGGATGATGCCTTTATGGTGCAACGCCTGCGGCAACACGACGCCATCATTATCGCCAAATCCAATATGGGGGAATGGGCTTTCAGCCCTTACCACACCATCAGCTCCACACACGGGGAAACCCGCAACGCCTACGACCTGAATCGTGTGCCGGCGGGCTCCAGTGGTGGTACCGCCTCGGCGATCGCGGCCAATTTCGGCATCATCGGCATGGGCACCGATACCGGCAACTCGATTCGCGGTCCGGCCTCGCATTTATCGCTGGTCGGCATCCGTTCCACGCTCGGCGCAACCAGCCGCGACGGTATTGTGCCGCTGTTACTGAACCGCGATGTCGGCGGTCCGCTGATGCGCTCGGTAAAGGGTACGGCCATCGTCTACTCGTTGCTGGCCGGTTACGATCCGGCTGATCCCCTTACGCAAGCCGCGAAAGGTCGCATTAAACCCGATTACACGCGCTATCTGAAAGCCGACGGGCTGCAAGGCGCCCGCCTCGGCGTGTTACGCGATCTGGTCGATACGGGAAGCGCTGATTTTGAAGTCGTGGCAAGCATGGACCAGGCCATCGAGGACCTGCGCCAGGCCGGTGCGGTGATTGTTGACCCGTTCGATATTCCAGACTTCGACCAATTGAAAAGTGCTACCGGTTTTTGCAGCCGCTTCCGCTATGATTTGAAAAACTACCTGCGGACAGTCGGCGCATCCGCTCCCATCCTCTCCCTCGACGAGGTGGCGGAGAGCAAGCGCTTTCTGCCACAGAGTGCGCAGGCCATGGAGTGGGCCATGAGTGTGGACGGCGATCCGCAATCACAGACCCCGCCCTGTGTCGATGTACAGGGTGATCCGCGCCGCAAGCAGTTTCTGGATGCGGTGCTTGCCGCCATGGACAAGGCCAGGGTCGACGCCATCATCTACCCGACCTGGAGCAACCCGCCGCGTAAAATCGGCGACAGCGAAAGCCCGCACGGTAACAACAGTCCGGTCATTGCACCGCACACCGGGCAGCCGGCGATCACCGTGCCCATGGAAGTCGGAGGCCAAGCGGTCTTAGGAAGACAAAG
>JAUXDG010000104.1 GCA_030618475.1 Gammaproteobacteria bacterium
AACATCTACTGGAAGGTGAGGGACAAACTGATCGGCAAGTCGATTCAGCGCTTTTAGCGAGTTTTCAAGGGGATTTTCAAGGGGTCAGAGTACTTGAAATCATCTGGAATTTATTTATAGGGAGATTTCAAGTACTCTGACCCCTTGAAAATTGACCCCTTGAAAATTACTCTGACCCCTTGAAAACGCTATGACTCGCTTCGTAGTCACGGATGAATTTTTCAATCAGCTCGCTGGTCATCTGCCCGACCTGAAAGCCGACCAGGGTTCCATCGGGACGAAAAGCCAGCAACGTCGGCGTGGCTTGCAGGGGACCACCTCCGAATTTTTCGACAATCGCAGCGTCTCCCAGAAGAATGGGGAAGCTGATGGCATGCCTGTCGACAAACTCTTTCACGTCAACCGCGTTGGCGTAACCGAAACCGGGGTAGTCGAGCGCCATACCGACCACCATTGCATCCTTTCCACGGTGTGCGTCATGAAAGTGCTGCAGCTCCGGCATCTCCTCGATGCACGGCGGGCATCCCGGGCCCCAGATGCTCAGCAGGACCCATTGACCCTTGCCGATGTATTCGCCCAGGTGGTGGTCTTTGCCATCCAGCCCCTGCAAGGTGACATCCGGGCTGCCGGCTATGGCGACCCATGGCATGACAATCAACAGCGCGAGCAGCGCTACCAATGTATTTCGGTATGACATCGACGTAGTTTCGGCGCTGCCGCGGCAGGTTCATAAAAAAGGGCACCACAAAGGCGCCCCTTTTTAAGACAGTAAAAACTGCCACACAACAGATCGCTTATTTTGCGGCGTCAACCATGTACTGGATGGCAGCCTTCAGGTCATCATCAGAGCACTCCATACAGGTGCCCTTCGGTGGCATCGCACCCTTGCCCTTTATCGCTACAGCCAGCATTGCATCCATGCCGGTGGCAATGCGGGGTTCCCAGGCAGCCTTGTCACCAAGTTTTGGTGCGTTGGCGACGCCCGCTTTGTGACAGATGAAACACTTGGTGTCGTAGATTTGCTTGCCGTCGGCGCTGGCGGTACCAGCAGCAGCGAACAGGGCGGCGGCGATGGCCAGACTTGCAGTCGTTTTCATATAAGGTTCTCCAAATCAGGGTTATTAGGGTTCGGCAGTTTACCGGTTAACAGGCTCCGCCGCGAACATAAAACCAGAATATAATAACACACTAATTAGCCGCTGTTCTGATCTGTTCAGATTCGTGATGCTCTGCAGGCTATAGAGACAGGCCGCTGCAACGACCTGTCGACACCCGCACCGTATCTTATAGTGATTACTTAGATAAATAATATAACACTATGTAATATTTAACATAAATAGCATGAATCTGTTGTCAGATTTAAATGCTCGAATGGCCGTTCAATCCGGCTCATCGACCAGCACCAGATAATCCCGCAGGACGTTGACCGACTTCAAGGTGAATTGCGGAGCAAGAGAGGCTCCTCTGGAGGACCCTCTCTTGCTCCGCAATTCACCTTGAAGGGCACGAAGGTCGCAAAGGAACAACATGTTAGCTCGTGTCCGCGAAACATTTTTTAGGTACGTGCTGTTACCTGAGAGTACGTCGGATACATAGGGAAATCCTTTATCTTTGAAATCCTTCGTGTCCTTTGTGACCTTTGTGGTGAGAAATCGGGGCTAGTGCTCTATCAGGTCTGTTGTTCATCGGGAACTCTTTTAAGCCAGAGCGTTTGCCAAGGCTGCAGTATCAGGGTGGCGCCGCCGCCAAACGCGTGGCTTTGCCCTTCGATCAGGTCATGCCACTCATGTTCACCAGCAGCCGGGCCGAACTGCTCTGCATCGAGCTGCCGTGTGCGGGGTGTGAGGTTACTGATGCAGAAAAGCCGCTCTGTTTCATCGGGTGAGGCGCGTTCGATACCGAACAAACTGTCTTCCAGTTGCAGAACCCGCTGCGCACCGTCGGGGTGAAAGGCGCAATGTTCGGCACGCAGCCGGAGTAACCGCGTGTATTCCTGAAACACACGCGATGTCGGTGTGGCCGCCTCATCGAGCAGGCTATTGAGTTCACCCGCCTGCCAGCGCTTGCGGTTGATCGAGCGCGGCTGGCCGCTGCGCTGGACACCTGCCGGGTCATTGTGAGTGGCGGTCAGGCTGTGAAAGTACACCGCCGGTATGCCTTTCAGCGCCATCACCAGGGTCTGTGAACACAGGAAGCGTGCAATATGCCCGTCTGAATCCCGGTATTCAGGATCGGCCAGGGCATCGTACCAGCCGATGTTTAATTCGTAGGGCCTTTGCGAACCGTCGCTGTGGGTGTAACTGGAAACATGGCCGCCACGCTTTCGTATGGTGTCCGCCAGATCCTGCAGTTCTGGATCCGGTATCAGACCTTCCAGCGGGCGTACACCAATACCGTCGTGTGAGGCGCTGAAATTGAGGAAACAGCAGCCGGCCGGCGGATCCTGCAGTGAGCTCGCCCATGCACTCAGGTAGCGGCTGGAGCCCGTGTGCAGGGCATGCAGCAGCAGCGGTGGCAGACTGAACTGATACACCATGCGCGCTTCGTCGCCGTCACCGAAATAGCTGATGTTCTGTTCATGGGGGACGTTGGTTTCCGTGAGCAGCAGTACATCCGGCGCCAGCATATCGAGCACGTCACGCAGCAGTTTTACCACCTCGTGCGTTTGCGGGAGGTTGATGCACGATGTTCCGACCTGCTTGCAGAGATAGGCAATGGCATCCAGCCGGACAATGCGCGCACCGTTCTGCAGGTAGAGCAACAGGATATCCAGGAATTCGAAGAGTACATCCTGGCTGGCGAAATTGAGGTCAATCTGGTCAGCGCTGAAAGTCGTCCAGATATAACGCTCGCCGGAGGGTGTTTGTGCGGGTGTCAACAGCGGGCTGGTCCTGGGTCTTACGGCTGCGCTCAGGTCCGTATCGGCTTCGATATCGATGAAATAGTCCCGGTACGGCGCCACGCCATTGATGAACTGTTTGAACCACTTGCTCTGGCTGGATGCGTGGTTAAGCACCAGATCGAACATGAGATCGAAATCCTCGCCGATGGCCTGAACGTCGCGCCAGCTGCCCAGCGCCGGGTCGACTTCACGGTAGTCAATTACCGAAAAACCCTCATCGGAGCTGGAGGGGTAAAACGGCAACAGGTGTACGATGCGGATGCTGCCCTTCAGGCGCTGGGCGAGGAAGCGCCGCAAGGTGGCCAGTGGAGGCTCGCCGGCGGTATGGAGCATGTCGCCATAGGTGATCAATACGACGTCCTGCTGGTCCCAGAGATCCTTGTCCGGCCGGTGGTAGCGGCTCAGCAAAGACCGGGCGTAGCGATCCGCCAGCACGCTGAGTCGCTGGGCAAGGCGTGGCGCTTCAGATTCTCCGTAAAGCTGCCCCAGTCGCTCACGCACACGATCGATGGAATTTTCGGTGAGTATTCGCATTGACTAGTCCGTATGAATGCTTATGTTGCGAAGCAGGGTTTGCAGACCGTACCTGAGCGTGCGGTAGCTGTAGTACTTTGCGGCCACCTGGTAATTATGGTCGACGAGTTCGGACCGGTAGTCGGGCTCATCGAACAGCCGCCGCACTTCTGTCACCACTTGCCGGTCGATAAAACCATTCATGGTCGGAAGCCGGAACCCCTTGGGCTCGATATCACGTTCGAATACATCGTACCGATTCACAAGGATAGGAACACGATAGTATATTGCCTCGAGTAAAGCGTTTCCGAAACCTTCGTACAGACTGGGGAAGCACACCAGGTCGGCATGCGGATAGAGGTCTGCCAGTACGTAGATTTTCCTGCACTGGTTGTCATATTGACGCAGGTCGGCGACGCGTTCACCGAAAAGGCGCAGGTCAACCTGTTCGTCGAGCGCCAGTTCTGTGATCTGTTCCAGGTATTCAGCGCCTTCGTCACCTGACTGATGGGAGATAACCAGTTTGCAGCTCGGATCCCGCAGTCGACGCAGCAAGGTGACCGAATGTTCTATGCCCTTGCGGGGTACAACCCGCGTTGGTTGCAGGATGAATTTGTCTTCGGGGCCCAGTCCGATCTCTTGGCGCACATCGCTGCCGAAGTCATCGATCGGTGCGGGTGGATTATCGAAATCCAGTACATTGGGAATCAGTACCGAGGGAATTCCTTTGCGCCAGGCCAGGTCCTCACGCGCCGCCTGGTTGATGACCACGTGCTGTAGGTGCTGGATGCGCGGTGGAAAGGCCATCTCCAGGTAATCGTGTACTGCCGAGATCTGAAATCGGCTGCGTTCCCAGTAAAAATCATGGTGGTGCGCAATAGCGGGTATTTCACTCTCTGTTTCGGCCAGAAATTCGGCGATGGCGATACCAAGCGGAATGTGCATGGGTATGCTCAACACATTTTCGATGACCAGTACACTGATATCGAAGCGTTGTACGAATTCGTACAATGTTGTTTTCAGGTATTCCGCCAGATCGCGGATGCGACGGCTGACTTCAGACGTGCGGCGCCCCTGATGCCACAGGTGCTGCCTGATCCACTCGTTGTCCGGATGATGGAAGTAGGCCTCCGGGATGCACATGCTGATATCCGCTGAACGGTCGAGGCGCCCCGCGTACCAGTAACTGACGTGGCCTTCTTCCCAGAAGATCTGCGCCCATTTGGCGGACTCCAGCGAGACGCCATCGGTGCCGGCAAAGCGCGTTGAAACAAATCCAATGTTTTGTGGCATAAGTTCGCGTTGTTATTCGGATATTGGTTTCATTGTAGCGACAGCCTACTAATGAGTATGGAAGTTAGCCGACATAAGCTTTTGGGATCGTCGGCCGCATGGACGCGGCCGTCGAGCGTACAGGGATGTATTCACAGCGTGTCCCGAAAGCTTATGTCGGCTAACTTACGCACACCTTGGTAAGTATAGCGGTTAATCATCAATATGTTACCCTGTGGCTGGTTAAGAGCGGGAATCTTTGTTGTTGCATAATCCACTATACAGTCTAATCCGGAGATGGTCTTATCGTGCAAGATAATCCTGGTCTGCATGAGTTTGTGGCCCGGCTGCCTGCAGCCCTCGAGGGCTGTCGCGAGATCATACTCGCCAACCTGGTGATGATCGGTGAGATCCCTGCACCGACCTTCCATGAGCAGGCCCGCATTGACTTTTTGCAGCAGCGTTTTACCGAGTCCGGCCTGCAAAATGTGTCCAGCGACGAAGTTGGTAACGGCGCAGCCGTCCTGCCCGGTACTGAAGGTCACAAGAATATTCTCGTCAGTGCGCATGCCGATACGCCATTCCCGGCGACTATCGAGCATACACTCTCGATCTACCCGGAACGTGTGATCGGGCCCGGTATCGCCGACAACAGTCTCGGACTGTCGATGATTGCGACGCTTCCCATGCTGCTGGATTTTCTCGACATACAGTTGCGATCCAACCTGATACTGATGGGCGCGACCCGCAGCCTGGGGCGGGGCGACCTCGCGGGACTGCGATTCTTTCTCGCCAACAGTAGCGTTCCCATATCCGCCGGCCTTTCTGTGGAAGGTGTTCAGCTTGGCCGGCTCGACTATGCATCGCAGTCATCCATCGATGCCGAAATCACCTGCAGGATACAGGTTGTGCCAGGTAAGGGAGCCGCTGACCGATCGAGTGCCGTGCTGGTTCTGAACCAGATGATCCAGCGTTTGTGCCAACTGGTACGTCCGCAAGACCTGGTGCTGGGATCCATAGAAGGCGGAACCGCGTTCAAGACACCGGCCCGCAATGCAGTGCTGCGCATCGAACTGCAGCAGGATTCCGACAACAAGCTGACCGAACTCACCAGAAGCATTGACGCCATCGTCGAGGATATTTCGGCGCAGACGGGCGCACAGCTGAGATTCGATATCATCGCACGGAGTAACGCCGGGGGGCTCGATCCGCAGCACCCGCTGGTGGAGCACGCGCGCAGCATTATCACAGCCCTGGGTATTGAACCGGGTCAAGGCTGCTACTCAACCGTAGCATCCTGTTTCAACGACCAGGGAATCCCCGGGCTGGTAATTGGCATCACCGAGGGTCAGCACCTGAACCAGCCTGACGAGGAGATCGAGATCGAGCCTGTTTTCAGGGGGATTGCACAACTCATCGGTATACTGATGGCTATCGATGGAGGCTGTTGTGACGGACATTGACAACTGGCTGCGCTCCAACACCTTCCATCATAGCCAGTTCTGGGATCTGAAACGACTGGTCGAGGAAAAGGAAAAGCAGGGTCTGCTGCTATCCCTGTGCATTCCCACCCTGAATGAAGAGAAAACCATCGGTAAGGAACTGGTGCTGTTCAAGTCCGAGCTGATGGATCGTTATCCGCTGCTTGATGAAATTGCGGTCATCGATTCGGGTTCCACCGACCGGACGCTGGAAGTGGCGGCGGCGTTCGGCGCCGATGTCTATAGATCCGCCGACATACTCCCCGATCTGGGCAGCCGGCTCGGCAAGGGTGAGAACCTGTGGAAAGCCATTTACCAGCTCAAGGGCGATATCATCGTGTACGTGGATGCGGATATCAAAAACATTCATCCGCGCTTTGCCTACGGATTGATTGCACCGCTGATCTACCGCCCGGAGATCAAGTACGTCAAGGCGTTCTACGACCGGCCCCTGGCCACTTCGAAAGAAACCCGACCGCTGGGCGGCGGTCGGGTCACGGAGATTCTGGTGCGGCCGCTGTTCTCGTTGTTTTTCCCCGAGCTGAGCGCGCTGGTGCAACCGCTGTCCGGCGAGTACGCGGTGCGTCGCGAGCTGCTGGAGCGTCTGCCATTCCCCATCGGCTATGGTGTGGAGACCGCGCATCTCATTGATACCTATTCAGCGTGGGGGCTGGAGGCCATTGCGCAGACCGACCTGGATAGCCGGGTTCACCGCAACCAGCCAACGCGTGACCTGGGCAGGATGGCATTCGGGATACTGCACGCCTTTCTCACCCGGCTGCGTTTGCACGGCATTGTTTCCGGGCTGCCGGAACTGACCACCATGCTGCGCCAGTTCCAGACCCGCGCCGACGAGTACGAGCAGCTGCTGTTCGAAATCAGTGAAGAAGAACGGCCACCAATGATCGATGTGCCGGCCTACCGCGAAAAACGTGGCAACATGGACTGACAGCGCTGTGCGGCTTGCCATTGTTCATCACCATCTTCATCCCGGCGGGGTGACGCGCATCATTGAACACGCAGTCTCCGCACTGCACAGCTGCGATATCAAACTCGTGATTTTGTCGGGTGAAGCGCCGGACCGTGTATGGGGCGTGCCCGTGCGGGTGGTCGAATCCCTGGCCTATGAGGAACAACGCGCCACCGCCTCGCCGGCACAGCTTGCGGCTGATCTGCAGGCAGCGGCACGCGATGCGCTGGGTTCACTACCGGATCTGTGGCATGTGCACAATCATTCACTCGGCAAGAACCTGGCATTGCCCGGTGCATTGCAGGCACTGGCCGATGCCGGGCAGCGGCTGTTATTACAGCTGCACGATTTCGCCGAGGACGGCCGTCCGCTGAACTACCGGCGGTTGCGTAGTGTGGTGGGTGAGGGGGACGGTGCGAGGCTGGTGCAGTGTCTGTACCCGCAGGCCGGACAGGTGCACTATGCGGTGCTCAATGGCCGTGACCTGAAGTTGCTCGGCGCCGCAGGCATCCCGCCGGCTCGCCTGCATGCCCTGGCGAATCCGGTAAGCCTGCAGGCGGGCACCGCCGCTAGCGAGGATCTGCGTTCCAGGCAGCAGCGCCTGTGGCTATATCCGACACGCGCCATACGCCGTAAGAACCTGGGAGAGTTCCTGTTGTGGGCGGCGCTGGCTGAACCCGGCGATCAGTTCGCAACGACGCTTGGACCGAACAATCCGGCGGAGCGTCCGCGCTATGAACGCTGGCGCGAACTGGCCGGTGCTGTTTCGCTACCCGTGCGTTTCGAGCTCGGCGCCAACCCGGCGCACAGGTTTGAGGACATTCTGTCTTCTGCCTATGCTATGGTGACCACCAGTATCGCCGAGGGTTTCGGTATGGCGTTTCTGGAACCCTGGCTGGTTGGCCGTGCAGTCACCGGAAGAAATCTTGTCGAGATCACCGCTGAGTTCACCGAGGCCGGCGTGGCCTTGCCGCATCTGTATACACGGCTTGATGTGCCGGTGGAATGGATCGGCAATCAGGTCCTGGAACAGAAGGCGCAGCAGGGACTGCAGCGCAGCTGGGATGCCTATGGTCGCAGCCTGCAAGCGGATGACCTGTCGCGGACTCTAGGTGCCTGGATACACAACAGCCAGGTGGATTTCGGCAGGCTGGATGAAGCCCTGCAGGAACAGGTGATACGCACCGTTACCGGCTCTGCCGACGCACGCAGACAACTGCAGCCGCTGCGCCTGCCTGACCCGGGTGAAAACAGCGAGAGGACAAGTGAAAACCGTGCAGTGATTCTGGCAAACTTCGGTATCGAGCAGTATGGTTCCCGCTTACTGGGTATCTATCAGCAGATCATGGATTCAGCCGTGGAGCCGCTGGAATCACTCTCCGGTGAAGCGGTACTGGACCAGTTTCTGGCCGCGGAGCGCCTGTATCTGTTACGAAGCTGATGGAAGTCACCCAAGGATGAATGGCACTAAGTTAAGGCGGCTTTTCC
>JAUXDG010000264.1 GCA_030618475.1 Gammaproteobacteria bacterium
CCGAATAAAGTGCGACGATCAATCCAAAAAATGCCACGGCCAGAAGAATAAATGCACTCAACACATCGATGCGCAGCGATAACCATGGCACCGGATCGTATGTCGTTCCCGCCGCCTCAAACAACGGCCAGACAAGCACCATGACCACCAGTGTGGTTAACACTGCCAAGCCGGCACGGAGCGTGTCCGCGAAACGTGGAATCAGCAGGCAGACCAGTCCCGCCACTAGCGGCAACGTCACTGGTAACAGCATCGGATGGGTGATTATCTGAGTGAGCATGTCTTTCTCACCTGTTGTCGAAAATGTTTTCGGGTGGACGTGGCCCGGTCCAGCCGGTTTCTTTCATCAGTCGATCGGTCTTTTCGCAGGAAAGCCGGATCAGATCACGTGTGCCCCAGAGTTCTTCACCGCTGGGGCTGTCTACAGCTACTGCCATGCGCTCGGTGCAGCAATAACAGGGGTCCACCGCCGCCAGGATGATGGTGGCATCGGCCACCGTGCCACCCAACACGGTTTCACGGTTGGTGGGCACATTCATGAAACTGGGGGCCCGCACCTTGTGTCGTACGGGACGGTTACTGCCGTCACTGCGTATGTAATGGAAGACCTCACCGCGCGGTGCTTCATAAGCACCGACGCCTTCACCCGGCGCCACACATTTTGGATCGGAGTCCACCGGTCCTGTGACGGTTTCCAGTTGTGTCAGGCACTGTTCGATGATACGGATTGATTCAAACATCTCGAGAATACGCACCACAGCCTTATCGAAAACATCGCCGTTTTCACAGGTCACGACATCAAAATCCAGCATGTCATAGGCCGCATGGGGGTGGTCGCGACGCACGTCGATGTCAAAACCGGAGGCGCGTGCCGTCGGGCCGAGGGCGCCATAGGCAATAGCCATTTCACGTGTCAGGATGCCGATACCCCTGGTGCGGGCGCCTATCAGGGGATCTTCGATGACCGTATCGCGAAACAGCTTGAGTGGGTCCTGCAATTTGTCGAGCAAACCCCTGACGGCGGGAATGTCGGTTTTATTGATATCGCGGCGTACGCCACCGGGCTTCATCATGCCGTAGTGATTGCGGTTGCCGCTGATCAACTCGAGGATATTCAAAACCTCTTCGCGAAAACGCCAGGCCCACATCCAGATCGTGTTAAAGCCGATAAAATGCCCTGCCAGCCCCAGCCACAGGAGGTGGGAATGAATTCGTTCCAATTCGCCCACCGCACTGCGGATAAACAGGGCCCGTTCAGGCACATGAATGTTGCCGGCATCTTCCACCGCCTGCACGCAGGCCAGCGGGTGCGAGGTCGAGCAAATACCGCAAATACGCTCAACCAGGAATATGGTTTCTTCAAAGTCCTTCGACTCGGAAAGTTTCTCTATACCGCGGTGGTTATAACCCAGCTCGATATCCAGGTGGACGACCGTTTCTCCCTCCACGTGCAGTTTGAAGAACTCGGGCTCTTCCTGCAGCGCGTGGTACGGGCCGATGGGCACAATGGTCCGTTTGCTCATGGTGTCACCTCATCGCTGCCGCGTTGATAATCGTGTCGCAAAGGGTATTTACCCTCCGGCCAGTCATCACTCAGCAACAGGTGCCTCATATCCGGGTGATCACGGAAATGAATTCCGAGCAACTCCCACATCTCACGTTCGATCCATTCTGCGGCGACACAGAACAGGGCGATGGAATCCAGTTCCGGTTTTTCATGACCCACCACGGTGCGTATGGTCACAACCAGGCCATCAGCATCCAGGGCCCAGTGGTACATGACCTCGATTCCCTCGCGGGTATCAACTCCGGTGGCAATTTGGAAACGCGCGCCCAGTGTTTCAAGCATTAGCCGGCTGGCTTCCCTCACTGCCTGCGGTGGAATATTGATGTACACCCGCTTGCCGGATTTTTGTTCGAGACTCTGCAAGCTGTCTCCGAGGCCCGCACTGATCTTTGTGATGGTGTTGTCAATGCCCATGATGTTCTCGTGTCATATCCCTCTTCAGTTAATGTTTCCGGTACCGCTGACTTCAGGTACCAATTTGATATCGACAGCAGCAGGTGTCTGTAGTGAACCGGGGACCAGCGCACCGCTACGCAGTCCTTCTATGACGGTCACGATCCCGGAAATAATGGCCTCCGGTTTTGGCGGGCAGCCCGGTATGAACGCATCGATATGGACATATTCACCCACCGGCCGATCCCAGTTGTACGAATCGCGGAACATCAGGCCAGTGCAGGGACAACCGCCAATAGCGACCACTACATAGGGTTTGACCGCCTGTTCGATAAGTTCCTGTACACGGATGGCCGACTTTTTGTTAAAAATACCCGACATCAGCAGCACGTCCGCATGGCGGATGCTGCCAACCAGGGTGATACCAAAGCGCTCAAGGTCATACCTCGGCGTCAGCGCGTCAAGAATCTCGATATCGCAGTTGTTACAGGCACTGCCTCCGAGGTGAAAAACGTTCAGCGAACGTGTCAGTGCGTTGATTGCCCAGTTCATAGTTCCA
>JAUXDG010000106.1 GCA_030618475.1 Gammaproteobacteria bacterium
AGCCGCCGGCCGCTTCCAGCGCCTGGTCGATGGAGTGCACCACCTGGCAACCTTCGGCCTGATAAAGGCCGTCAGCCGTTATCACGATGTTGTCGCGGCCCGGCAGCGGCCGGCCGATCGATTCATAGGTCTTGCGTCCCATGATTATCGGCTTGCCCATGGTCAGCGTCCTGAAGTGTCTGAGATCTGCCGGAATACGCCAGGGCAACTGATTGTTACAACCGATGACGCGGTTCTCCGCCATCGCCACAATAAGCGCAATTCGCATTACACCGCTACCGGTGCCTTGATATGCGGATGGGGATGGTAATCGACCAGCTCGAAATCCTCGAATCTGAATGCAAATATGTCATTCACCGCAGGATTGATTTTCATGACCGGCAGGGCTCGCGGCTCGCGTTGCAGCTGTGTTCCGGCCTGCTCCAGGTGATTGGAATAGAGATGCGCATCGCCCAGGGTGTGTATAAATTCGCCCGGCTTCAGGCCGGTGGCCTGCGCCATCATCAGGGTCAGCAGGGCGTAAGAGGCAATATTGAAGGGTACGCCCAGGAAAATATCTGCACTGCGCTGATACAGCTGACAGGACAGTCTGCCGTCTGCCACATAAAACTGAAAAAACGCATGGCAGGGCGGCAAAGCCATATTCTCGATCTCGCCCACGTTCCAGGCGCTGACGATAATGCGCCGCGAATCCGGGGTTTCCCTGATCTGATCCACAACCTGGCTGATCTGATCGATGTGCTTACCGTTGGCCGCCGGCCAGCAACGCCATTGATAGCCGTACACCTGCCCAAGCTCGCCGTTTTCGTCGGCCCACTCGTCCCAGATACTCACACCGTTATCGTTCAAATACTTGATATTGGTATCGCCTTTCAGAAACCAGAGCAGTTCGTGGATAATCGAGCGCAGGTGCACTTTCTTGGTCGTCAAGGCAGGGAACCCGGCGCTCAGGTCAAAGCGCATCTGATAGCCAAACACACTCAGGGTGCCTGTCCCGGTGCGGTCCTCCTTGCTTGTACCTTTATCCAGCACATGTTGCATCAGGTCCAGATACTGTTTCACGCTTCACCCCTTTTTGAATACGCCAGTGTCAGCAGAAACAGGCCGAACAGGATCATGGGTGCAGATAACAGATGCCCCATGGTCACCCAGTCCAGTGCAATGAAGCCGAGATGCGCATCCGGTACACGCACAAATTCCACGGCGAAACGGAATATACCGTAACCGAGCATGAACATGCCGGATACCGCGCGAAATGGCCGCGGTTTGGCAGAATACAACCACAGTATGACGAACAGCAGCAGGCCTTCCAGCAAGGCTTCGTAGAGCATGGACGGATGACGCGGCTGGCTATCCACGAAAGGAAACACCATGCCCCACGGCAGCTCCGTGGGCCGCCCCCACAGTTCGCCGTTGATAAAATTACCAATTCGGCCCGCGCCCAGCCCGATCGGTACAAACGGCGCCATAAAATCGGTGACCTGGAAAAAGCTACGCTCAGTTTTGCGCCCGAACAACCACATCGCCACGAACACACCCAGCATGCCACCGTGGAAAGACATGCCTCCCTGCCAGATACGAAACAACATCAGGGGATCATCCAGGAAGGTGCCAAAGTTATAAAAGATGATGTAGCCGAAGCGGCCGCCAAGAATGACACCGAGCGCCCCGTAAAACAGCAGGTCACCGATCTCCTCCGCTTTCCAGCCGGAATCCGGTTTGCGCGCGCGCAGGCTCCCCAACCACCAGACAGCGATAAAGCCGACCAGGTAAGTCAGGCCGTACCAGTGAATCGCCACCGGCCCCAGGGAAACAACAACAGGATCTATTTCAGGATACGTTAACATTTCTTGCAGGAATCCTAACTCGGCAACACACGGCAAAACAACGCTTTCAGATACGCGGTTTCGGCAATGGCCGGATGCAGCGGGTGATCCGGCGCCTGGTGGCCGCGCTCCAGGATCTGCAGGCTGCGGTCCAGGTGTCGTGAAGACTGTAAAAGGATCGTCTGCAGGCGGGATTCGGCGAGGTGGTGGGAACAGGACGCCGATACCAGTATCCCATCTTTTTTCAGTACCTGCATAGCCAGTTGATTCAGGCGATGGTAAGCCTGCTCACCGGCCCTGGTATCTTTTTTACGCTTTATAAAAGCCGGCGGGTCCAACACCACCACATCAAACTTCTCCTGATTCACCCGCAGCTGGCGGAGCACTTCAAATGCGTCGCCCTCCACGCTGGCCACACGGTCAGCCAGACCATTGGCCTGGGCGTTGACATGAATCCGGTCAATGGCTGCGCTCGATGCATCCACACAGAGAACCTCTCCGGCGCCGGCGGCAGCCGCCTGCAACCCCCAGGCGCCGGCATAACTGAACACATCAAGAACCCGTTTACCCTGCACATAGTTGCGCAAACGGGCCCGATTCATACGTTGATCGTAAAACCAGCCGGTTTTCTGTCCCTGCCTCGGGGACACCGAAAAAGACAGGCCGTGTTCTTTGACGCTAACCTCCTCGGGCACACTGCCAATCACTTGCTGGTATGAATCCAGGCCTTCCAGCTGGCGTATCGAGCTGTCTGCACGAACCAGGATACCCGCCGGGCGTATCACTTTTTCCAGTGCCTCGATCACCTGGTCCTTTACCGCTTCCATACCCGCCGTTGTGCACTGCACAACACAGAGGTCTGCGTACCGATCGATGACCAGACCCGGCAACTGATCGGACTCGGCGTAAGCCAGCCGGTAAAACGGCTCCTCGAACAATTGCTCGCGTAACGACAGCGCGACGTTTAACCGGTGCACCAGCAATGAGCGGTCCAGCACATGGTTCGGGTCGCGGCTGACCAGACGTGCGCAAATCAGTGAATTGGGATTGACGTAGCCGTTCCCCAGGCTCTTGCCGTTATGCGTCAACAGTTGCACCTGCTGTCCGGCTTCAAACTGCTTCAACGGTGTGGCTTTATTATCCACTTCATTGCTGAACACCCAAAGGTGCCCGGCACGAATCCGCCGTTCTTCATTTTTATTTAGACGCAGTGGTGCAAGCGGGGTATCGGCAGAAACAGCGCACATAAAAAATATTCATTCAAACATCGAATCAAAGCGAAGCTTACGCGTTCCCGGACAAGGCGTCGAGCCGCTGCGGGTCCTTGAGCAAGCGGGATACCGGCCACAGCACCAGACTGCCGCCTCGGTAAGCTTGTATCAGCAGGTCATCCGGTATATCCGGCTGCAGCGATTTGTAATTCACCAACAAGTAACCGCCCGTATTTCCGTCCAGCCAGTCGTATAATCGCCCGCCTTCATCGATCGGTTCAATTCGGCCTTGCAGTCGTCCCAGAAAATGGAACTGCCCGTGATACTTGCCCAGCCAGGCCAGTTTCCGATCTGCGGCCTGCAACCCGGACAGCACACGGCTGATGGGAGCCAGGTCGTACTGCGGAGCCAGCAGGGGAACCAGCGCCAGGTAGAGTGTTGCCGTCCACAACAGCATAGCCAGCGCTGCTCCACGTACAGCGGCTGCCAGTTTCAGGTTCAGGGCGAAGAACAGCCCGCCCCACACCAGCAACGCCATACCCCACATCAACTGGACCTGCCGGAACCAGTCCGGTCCGCCGGACATCCAGGGCAGTGCCAGCAACACCACAGCGGTAAAAACCAGCGCTATGCCGACATAGTACAAGCGATAACGCCGTGCCTCATGATCAGCCGCAGCCAGCCAACGCGCACACAACAGCCCCATCAACGGCAACAGCGGTAACAGATACTTGCCCTGCTTGCCGCTGATCATGCTGAATATCAGCAGTGTCGGGACAATAACCGCCACGCAAAAGCGTATGCCGTCGTCAGCCGGCCTCCCGTGCAGCGCTGCTTTCCAGAGCTGTGGCCATAGCGCCCACGGCAGCCACATCAACGGCAACCACAACAGATAACTCCACCAGGGAGCGGGGTGTGCAAACGAGCTGACCATGCGGCCGGCCGACTGACCCCAGAAAATCGCCTGCCGGTAGACCTCACCACCCGCCATTGCCGCCGGAATGGCCCAGCTCAACGCAATACCGGCAGCCAACAACAGTGCAAACAAGCCACCGGCATACCAGGCCAGCCAGCCGGCCGGCCTGCTGTCCCTCGCCCACCAGGGCGCCAACAGAACAGCTGGCAGCACCGGCACGAGAATCACCGGGCCTTTGGCGAGTATGCCGAGCCCAATGCCGGCACCCACCAGTAACCAGCCACGCAGCGGCGCCCGCAAAGCCTCCAGCACCCCGGACCAGGCCAGCAGAGCCGCCAGAACCAGCAACAGATCAAATTGAAACAGTGTAAAAAAATTGTTCCAGAATAAGCAGCCTGACAACAACCAGGGAACCAGCACCCTGACAGAAGCCGCCTGCCCCGGCCACAAACGGCCTGCCAGACCGGCAGACAGCCACAGCGCGAGCAGACTGAGTAAGACAGGCAGCAGGCGCGCCGCCAGTTCCGAAACACCCGACAGCGCCCAGACGCCATGCACCAACCAGAATAACAAGGGCGGTTTGTGGCTGTAGGGCTCACCATTCAGATAGGGAACCAGTAAATCCCCGCGCGACCACATCTCCCAGGCGACACTGAGATAGCGGGTTTCATCAACCGGCAACAGCGGCCGTAACCAGAGCTGCAAGGCCGCCAATAGCAAAGCGCTGACCAACAAGGCAGGCCAAGCTGTCCGGCTCATCTGCGAAACCATCGACTACTCAACCTGCACCGGCGAACTGGCGTCGTTTGTGGATAAAATAAAGATTACGCGTATAAATCAAAACCCCCATCGACTGTCCCAGAATAAAAACCGGGTCACCGATGTGCAGCGCATAGATAAACAGGGTTGCACCGCCGGCCAGGCTGAAATACCAGAAAGCAACAGGGATAATCGAACGTTTGTGCCGTTCGCTGTACACCCACTGCAGCAGAAATCGCGCCGAAAACAAAGCCTGCCCGGCAAAACCGACCGCCAGCCAGCCCCACGGTTGTTCAGCCATCAACCTTCCTCCTCTGCCAATACCGTACAGGGCCGCCGTCGCAACCAGCACACACCCAGTTCATCTTCAATTCGCGACAACACGCCATCGCGCCTGACGGATCGACCGAGTCGGCGCCTCTGCAACCACATCACACCCGCCATATCCACCAGCCCCACCCACAGGCGATTGCGGATGCCGTATTTCGAAACCCCGCGGCGACGGGCGCGATGCCGTACCGGAACGGAAACCACCCGTGCACCCTGCCGCTGCACCAACGCCGGCAGGAAGCGATGCATGTGATCAAACGCCGGCACTGACAACAGCAGATCGCGCGGGAACAGTTTCAGGCCACAGCCGGTATCCGGCGTACCGTCTCTTAGCAGGCCACTGCGCACCAGGTTGGCTATGCGTGATGACCAGCACCGAATGCGCTTGTCCTGCCGCCGGGTTCGGTGACCCACCAGCATCAGGTCTTCCGCCGGCCCTTTATCTTCCTGCAGGCGCTTCAGCAGCAGGTGAATATCAGCCGGGTCATTCTGGCCATCGCCGTCCAGGGTGACCACCCAGGGGGCACGCGCGGCACGCACACCGGTCAACAAGGCACTGCTCTGCCCACTGCGCAGAGGATGGTGAAGCACACGTAAGGCAGGAAAGTCCGCCAGCGCCCGACGTAGCTCGACCAGGGTGCCGTCATCGCTGCCATCGTCGACATAAATCACTTCGCAGGCGCCCGTGCCCTGCACTGCCCGGCTGATTTCGCTCAACAGCGGGCGCACGTTCCCGGCTTCGTTATATACCGGTACGACGATGGAAAACTTCATGAATACCCTCGCATTTTTCTGGATATGACCCGGCCCGTTTGGGCTATATTCGGGCCACCTCCAGCTGGCAGAACCCTGACCCCATGAAAACCGACCCAAACTATACCAACCACCTCAACACCGAAACCAGCCCATACCTGCTGCAGCATGCCCACAACCCGGTGGAGTGGTACCCGTGGGGCCCGCAAGCGCTGGAAAAAGCGCGCCGGGAAAACAAGCCTGTGCTGCTGTCGATCGGCTATTCCGCCTGCCATTGGTGCCATGTCATGGCCCACGAATCCTTCGAAGACCCGGCAGCCGCGAAGGTCATGAATGAGCTGTTCGTCAACGTCAAAGTGGACCGCGAAGAACGCCCGGACCTGGACAAGATCTACCAGACCGCACATTCCCTGCTGACCCAGCGTAGCGGCGGTTGGCCGCTGACCATGTTCCTGACAGCCGACGAACAGATACCTTTTTTCGGCGGCACCTACTTCCCCAATGAACCGCGTCACGGCATGCCGGCCTTTACCGATCTGTGCCGGCGGGTGGCGGAATTCTACCGCAATCGCGGCGATGAGCTGGAAAAGCAAAACCGCTCACTGGTCGATTTCATGGCATCCATGAATCAAGCCGACGCACACAGCAGCGACGAACTCGACGCCATGCCACTGGATGTGGCCCGCCAGCAGCTGGAAAAACAGTTTGACGTTGTGCACGGCGGTTTCGGCGGCGCACCCAAGTTCCCCCATCCCACCAGCATCGAACGCCTGCTGCGGCACTGGGCGGGTACCCGCAATGACAAAACAGCCGATGAGCAGGCTCTTCACATGGCGCTGTTCACCCTGAAGCGGATGGCGCTGGGCGGCATGTATGACCAGATCGGTGGTGGCTTCTGCCGCTATTCAGTTGATGAACAGTGGATGATTCCCCACTTCGAGAAAATGCTCTATGACAACGGCCCGCTGCTGTCCTTATTCAGTGAGGCCTGGGCTGTCACACGAGAGCCCCTGTTCAAACGCATTGCCGAACAAACCGCCGATTGGGTGATGCGTGACATGCAGTCACCCGAAGGCGGCTATTACTCCAGCCTCGACGCCGACAGCGAGGGCGAGGAAGGCAGGTTCTATGTCTGGACAGTCGAGGAAGTCCGGCGACTGCTCAGCGAACAGGAATACAGGGTGGTTGCGCCACGCTTCGGTTTTGACCGTAAACCCAACTTCGAAGGCCAATGGCATGCGCATGTGTATGAAAGCATCGAGGCTTTGAGTAAAAAACTCGACCTGTCAGACGCCGAAATCGAGACCCACCTCGAGTCAGCCCGGCACAAACTGCTTGCAGCACGCCAACAGCGTGTCCACCCGGGCCGCGATGACAAGATACTGGTGTCCTGGAATGCATTGATGATCAAAGGCATGGCACAGGCCGCCCGCTACTTTGCTGACTCACGTTACCAGCAATCTGCCGAACGCGCAGTGGACTTTATACAGACACAGATGTGGTCCAACGGACGCCTGCAGGCCACCTGTAAAGACGGTCGTGCACACCTGTCCGCCTACCTGGACGATTATGTCCTTCTCATCGATGCCATTCTGGAACTGCTGCAAGTGCGTTGGAACAAGGCTGATCTGGCCTTCGCCCTGCAACTCGCCGATGTCGTACTGAGGCACTTTTCCGATCCCGCCGGTGGCTTCTACTTCACCGCAGACGACCACGAGAACCTGATCCAGCGACCCAAACCGCTCAGCGATGACTCGCTGCCGGCGGGTAATGCCATCGCCGCAAAAGTCTTCGGGCGCCTCGGTCACCTGTTGGGAGAAACACGCTTCCTCGACGCCGCAGAACATACCCTGAAAGCTGCCTGGGACCCGATCAGGCAAAGCCCCTATGGCCACACCGGCCTGCTGCTGGCGCTGGAAGAAACCCTCTATCCGATCGAAACCATTGTCATCAGGGCCGACAACAACATACAGGCCTGGCAGGATGCCGTTGCACGCGATTATGCGCCCCGGCGCCTGGTTTTTGCCATTGCCAATGACATTGAAGACCTGCCCGGTCTGCTCAGGGAGCGCAAGCCCCGTGACGGCGGTGTTGCCTACCTTTGCCGGGGCACGAGCTGCCAGGCACCGATCCTGTCTGTCGATGAATTAAAAATTCGGGCTTGAGATTTAGAGCCGCTCTGGCACACTTGCGCGCCAACCTCACCCGACTATAAGGCGGAAAAGACAATGAAATTTGGCCAAATTCTGATATTCCTGCTGCTGGCGCTGATGTTTCAGCTCGGTAACGCGGCCGACAATGCACTACCCTCGACGCTTCGCATCGGTACCTCCGCCAGTTATCCACCCTTGACCTTCAAGCAAGACGGCCAGCTGCAGGGTGTGGACGTCGACCTGGCCAGGGCTGTCGGCGAAAACCTGAAGATTGAAACGCGTGTGATGGAAATGCCCTGGGAGGAATTGATTGCGGCGCTAAACGACAACAGGATCGACGTCATTATGTCCGGCATGTCGATTACCGATGACCGCAGCAAGCGGGTTCTGTTCACAGAGCCCTACATGAAGATAGGACAGATGGCGCTGATCCGCAGCGCGGATCTTGTCAAGTGGAGCCAGCCAAGGGCAGTGTTCGCCAGGGGTGCGAGAATTGGCGTCAAGACCGGCACCACGGGTGAAGCCTTTGCCAGAACAACACTCCCCGATGCCGTCATCACCAGTTTCAC
>JAUXDG010000176.1 GCA_030618475.1 Gammaproteobacteria bacterium
CCGTGTGCTGGCCTACGCCACGGTATTCGAGTGGCGCCTGCAACGGCCGGTGACGCGCCTTTCGCAGCGCCTGCCGGAAATTCAACAGCGCTATTGATCAAGCATTATTTCAAGGGGTCATATTTCAAGGTATTTCAAGTACTCTGACCCCTTGAAATGGTAATATAGCTCTATTTACCCGCCCTGAAAGGGAACAGCATGAAAGCATTACAACTCTGCGTACTGGGGGGAACCGGCTTTGTCGGCACACACCTGGTGCATCGACTGGCCAGCCTGGGTCATTCAGTCACCGTATTGACAAGGCGTCCCGAACGTCATCGCGAATTCCGCATCGGCTCAGCGGTGCGGCTTCTGGAAACCAATCCCTACGATAGTGACGCACTGCAAACACTATTGGCGAGCATGGATTGCGTCATCAACCTGGCAGGCATCCTTAACGAAGAAGGCAAAAACCACTTCCAAACCGCGCATGTCGAACTACCACGCAGCATTGTCAAAGCCATGCGCGAAGCCGGGGTGTCACGGCTGCTGCATATGAGCGCACTCAACGCCAATGTCAATGAATCGCACAGCCGTTACCTGAAAACCAAAGGCGAAGGTGAAGATCTGGTACACAATGCGCCCGGCCTGGAGGTCACCAGCTTCTGTCCGTCTGTGGTATTTGGTCCCGGCGACAGCTTTTTTAACCGCTTTGCGACACTGTTGCAGGTATCGCCGCTGCTGTTTCCACTGGCCTGCGCCAACGCCAGATTCGCACCAGTATACGTCGGTGATGTTGTCGGGGCCTTTGTCAAAGCGCTGGACGACAAAGCCACCATCGGTCAACGAGTCGAACTGTGTGGCCCCAAGACCTACAGCCTGAAACAACTGGTGCAGTTCACGGCGAAACAAATCGGCCGTAAAACCGTCATTACCGGAATGCCCGACTTTGCCGCCCGACTGCAGGGCCACCTGCTGGGTCTGGTCCCCGGCAAGCCATTCACTATCGACAACTACTACTCTCTGCAAAAGGACAGCGTCTGCAGCAAGTCCGCGCTGATCGGCCTGGGCATTACGCCGCGATCCATCGAAGCTGTAGTGCCTACCTACCTGGGTGGTAGCCACGCCCGCGCACAGTACTTCCGCTATCGAGCCCAGGCACGCCGCCCCTGATGGAAGTCTACCTGGTTGGCGGCGCTGTCCGGGACAGGCTGCTCGGCCTGCCGGTTGGTGAAAGGGACTGGGTGGTGGTCGGTGCATCACCTCAAGACATGCTGGAGCAGGGATTCAAGCAGGTCGGTAAGGACTTCCCCGTATTCCTGCATCCCGAAACAAAAGATGAATATGCGCTGGCCCGTACCGAACGCAAAACCGGGCACGGCTACAAAGGTTTTGCCTTCCATACCAACACCGCCGTTACGCTGGAACAGGACCTGAGACGCCGTGACCTGACGATCAATGCCATAGCGGAAACAGCGGATGGCACACTCATCGACCCCTATCACGGCCAGCAGGATCTCAAGGCCGGGCTGTTGCGTCACGTCAGTCCCGCCTTTGCTGAAGACCCGGTGCGCATTCTTCGCATCGCACGCTTTGCAGCGCAGTTTGGTAAACGGGGTTTCAAGGTGGCACACAGCACCAATAGCCTGATGCGTAAAATGGTCGACAACGGCGAAGTCAATCACCTGGTACCAGAACGCGTTTGGGCCGAGCTCGCCAAGGCACTGGCTACCGACTCGCCACAGAAATTCTTTACCGTGCTGCGCGGCTGCAATGCGCTGGCGGTTCTGTTCCCGGAAATCGACCGCGAATACCCGGACGACAGCCAGACACACAGCGACACAGCAAACATTGCTGCACTCGATGCAGTGCAAGCCAGCACGTCGCATGACGAAGACCCACGCGTACGATTCAGCGTACTCATACAGGCGCTCGGCCACGACCTCAGACAAGAGCGACGGGCCAGACAGGCCGAAACACTGTGCAAACGCTTCCGCGCACCCAATGACTACAGACAGCTTGCCTTAAGCGCAATCAAACTGGAGCAGAAAGCTGGCAGCGACGAACCCGAAGACATTCTCGAACTCATGGAATCGTCCGGCGCCTTCAAACAAAGCGGGCGTTGGCACCTGCTGCTGTCTGTATACCGGGCCGCGGACGTGATCGATCAGAGACGCGCGGATAAACTGATCGCCGTTGGTGCCGACGCGGCCAGCGTCAATGCCGCACAACTTGAAAATCAGAACCTGAGTGGACCTGCGCTGGGAGAGGCCATTCGCACAATGCGACTGGAGATTATCCGTAAAATTTCAAGCGGTCAGAGTACTTGTATTTCAAGGGGTCAGAGTACTTGAAATTCGGCTTATCGATTCACTTTGCTGCCTCACCAGAACAACACAAACAGCATCACACCCAGCACAAAACGATAAATCACAAATGGCAGCATGCCGACGCGGTCGAGCAGTTTCAGGAAATAATGGATGCAGGCATAGGCGCTGAGCGCGGAAATCACCACAGCGAGCAGGATCGGCGACCATTGCACCGCCTGCTCGCCACCCAGCAACTTGCTGGCTTCGTAACCGGCGGCCATCAGGATGGCGGGGATCGACAGCAGGAAGGAAAAGCGTGCCGCCGCTTTACGATCCAGCCCCACCAGCAATCCGGCGGTAATAGTGATACCGGACCTTGAGGTGCCCGGAATCAATGCCAGCACCTGTGCCAGGGCAATCACGGCGATCCGCCCTGCATTGAGACGGTACTCACAACGCGTCTGCGGGCCCTTGACATCGGCGTACCAGAGCAATGCGCCAAAACCGATCGTCGTTGTAGCAATAACCAGCGGTGAGCGCAGGCTGGTTTCGATAAAGTTGTGAAATAGCAGACCACACAGGCCCAGCGGAATCGTCCCCAGCAGTACCCCCCAGGCCAGCCTGGCTTCATCGTCCAGGTAACGCGAACCCAGTGAACGCAACCAGGACGATGCCATAGCTGCCAGTTCACTGCGGAAATAGGTCACCACGGCGCTGAGGGTACCGAAGTGGACGGCGACATCAAACGCCAGCCCCTGGTCCGGCCAGTTGCTCAACAGCGGCACCAGAATCAGATGCGCTGAACTGGAGATGGGAAGGAATTCGCTCAGACCCTGCACCAGGGCCAGAATAACTGCCTGAAAATTATCCATGCTGATTACCCAACGCACTCCACAGACAATCGGCTTGTGCGTGCTTTATAAACGACTGCGCAGGTCTGGTGAACCAAAACCTTTGACACCTTGCAGCAGTTTGCGTGAAAAACCGATCACCTTGAATCGCTCACCCATTTCACCGGGCAGCATCAGACGCTTGGCTTCATTACCAAGCTGCAGAAACTGCCGGGTATTGCTCGTGTCAATCTCCGCCATCAGCTGATCGATACCACACGCCACCAGGAACCGCGCCTGACTGGCAAAACCTTCGAGCTGCATGCCCGCTGCGGTCGCTGCTTCTGCAATAGCGGTAAAATCAACGAACGCTGTAATGTCCTGCAAACCGGGCAACCGGAATGGATCACCGTGGGCGTGATGCCGATAGTGGCACATCAGGGTACCCATTGAACGCTGCGGATGGTAATACTCGGCACGCCCGTAACCATAGTCGATGAGCAGCAGTAAACCTTCTGCCAGAACGTCCGTCAGGCTGTTTATCCATGCCGGCAGCATCGGGCAGTACTCTGACTGATAGTCACCCTCCCAGCGCCCAAGCTGCGCCAGTTGCCGAACACGTTTTTGCACATCATCACCACAACGTTCACAGACTGACAGTTGTTTGTTTTGCCAGCCAGCACCGAGCTCGCTGACCTGACCCTTGTGCCAGCGAAAACGCTTAACCGGCAGCGCGTCTGCAACTTCGTTGCCGAATACAACACCGCTGATCGGATCCTCAGGCAAGGCATCCAGCCATTCAACCCGCTGCATAAATTCAGGCAGCTGTCTGTTCAGCCGCCTTTCCTGCAGCGCACGCATCGCCGCACTGCGCTCCAGGATGTAATAACGCTCCGGCAATGCGCCCAGCTTTTCCAGTTCACCGAGCAGATCAACGGCGAGCACACCGCTGCCTGCGCCCAGCTCCATGACGACACCCTGTTCGAGTTGTCCCAGCACCGAGGCAATACAGCGGGCCAGACAGCGGCCAAACAGCTCGCCCGACTCCGGCGCCGTGACAAAATCACCCTGCTCACCGAACGGCATCAAGCCATTGCTGTAATAACCGAGGCCGGGTTCATATAGCGCGGCAGCCATATAGGTATCAAAAGAGATGCAGCCGCCCTCCTGCTCAATCCGGCTGTGGAGCTTTTCCAGCAGGGCATCGCTGATGGCGCGCGCATCAGCAGCGGGGAGCGGCAGGCTTGCTGACATAAGGCGAGTGTTATTTTTCCAGCGGCCACATCGGCTGGGAGGCCGCGTCAAACTGATCCCACATTGCGGCAAAACTCACGCCCGTGACAGGGTGCTCCCTGTCACCTGCGATTTCCGCCAATGGCCGGAGCACAAAGGCATTTTCCAGAATTTCGGGCCGCGGAAGTGTCACACCCGGCTCGTCAACAATAAGGTCATTGTACAACAGCAGATCCAGATCCAGGCTGCGGTTGCTGAACTTGCCAGCTTGCCTGTCCCGCCCATGCGCGTCCTCGATGCGGTTTAACACGGCAGCGACCTGTTGCGGCGACTGCCTGGTTTCAAATGCCACGACCAGGTTATAGAACAGGTCCCCGGAAAATCCGACGGCCTGGGTTTCAAATATCCTCGACTGTTCCAGACCATCATATTCGCTGGCCAGGGCAGCCAGAGCGGATGCAACGTTGCGTTCGCGATCTATGTTAGTTCCGACACTGACATACACCTTTGCCATGCTGTCAATCCCTTTTGCCACGTTCAATGATAACGCCTACACCTTGCGCACCACGAACTGCACCGCCCTTATTCAGCGTCAAACGGACCCACGCGACTGAAAACTCCTCGCGCACCAGTGCCACGATACGCTCGGCGAGCGTTTCCACCAGTTGGAAGCTGCTTTCCTCTACAAAAACAATAACCTTTTTTGCCACCGCCTTATAATTCAACGTATCCTCGATCCGGTCACTGGCCGCCGCCCTGGCGATATCAGTTGCCAGTTCGAGATCGATATGCACCGTCTGTTTAATCGAGCGCTCCCAGTCATAGATACCGATGACAGTATCGATACGAAGGTCGCGAATGAAAATGATATCCATGGTGGTCTGGGTATAGCTGCAAATATTGCGGCAACTATATAGGGATTGCGCCTGGCTCACCAGCCGCGCTCTGACACAGCCGTGTCGGGCCGCCCCCGGTGGTGCTTTTCGGGCGCCTGCGCTTGCGCCGAAGCCCGAAAAGCACCACCGGGGGCGGCCCTCGTAGCGGTACATTTGCTTGACCCGCCCGCGGGAAAGCTTTCCAATAGCGTGCATGACACTTGAACTGTTTTTAATTGTCGGCGGCTATCTGTTTGGATCGGTATCGTCAGCCATTATCACCTGCCGCGTGCTGGGCCTGCCCGACCCACGCAGCCACGGCTCGGGTAATCCGGGCACCACCAACGTATTACGCATAGGCGGCAAGAAAGCAGCGGCGGTCACGCTGGTGGGCGACATGCTCAAGGGACTGATTCCCGTTCTGGTCGCCAAGCTTCTGGGTGCCGACATGGCCGTCCAGGCGGCTGTCGCGTTGGCCGCCTTCCTCGGACACCTGTATCCGGTGTTTTTCGCCTTTAAGGGTGGCAAAGGCGTCGCGACGCTGCTGGGTGTACTGCTGGGCATCCACTGGCCGGTCGGCCTGTTAACCATCGCAACCTGGCTGGTGATCGCCAAGGTTTTCAAAATCTCATCGCTGGCAGCGCTGCTGTCGATACTGGTAACGCCGCTTTATATCTGGTGGCTGATACCGGACACGTCACTGATGATCGCCATGTTGTTGATGGGCGCGTTGCTGTTCTGGCGGCACCGTTCCAATATCAAAAATCTCTTGGAAGGGGCAGAAGGCGAAATAAAGTCGGACTAGGAGCCTATCGCTTCCAGCTCTTCCAGTGACCAGCGCGGCCTGACTTCGACACCCAGCCCCTGCCGCTGCCCCGCC
>JAUXDG010000077.1 GCA_030618475.1 Gammaproteobacteria bacterium
CCGAAGGGCGTCTCTGTGGTGTCCCGCAGCGGCGTTGCATCGCTCGACAAGGGAAATAGCCATTGCCTTCGCGCTGCGTCTCGCCTCAAGCGCCTACTTTTGGTGCTGCGAAACACCACAGGGACGCTGAACCCGTAGTTATCAGATGGATAGAGCACTAGCCTAGAATTTAAATTCCTCGGGTTCAGGTGCGTTTACCAGTGCAGGTATCGACGTTTCGAACAGGCTTTCCTGGTTCCATTCCGGGTCGCCCACGCGGGTAATCAACATCGCCTGCATAACGGGTGGTTTACCTGCGATTACAAACAAGCGTCCACCGCGATTCAGCAGCCTACGGTATCCATGGTGAAGTACTGGCAGGGAACCGGTCACTGCGATGACATCAAAGCCGGTGTCTGACTTCCAGCCGGCTGCTGCGTCGCCCTGTTCGAAGGTGGCATTCTTTATACCGTGTTGTTCCAGCCTGGTCCGGGCCTGTTCGATAAAATCGTCGTACAGATCCACCGAATGCACATTGCCGCCCAGCTTCGCCAGACAGGCAGTCAGGTAGCCACTGCCGGTACCGATTTCCAGAATGCTGTCGGTGGAGCGGATGGTGAGGCTCTGCAGTAACTTGCCTTCCAGTTTCGGCGGCATCATGGCCTGATCGTGGGCCAGAGGCACGCTGATATCCGAGAACGCCAGCGCCCGGTATTGTTCGGGCACAAAGTCCTCGCGTGGCGTGCCGGAAAGGGTGTCGAGAATCTGGTCGTCCAGCACATCCCAGGGGCGGATCTGCTGTTCGATCATGTTGAAGCGGGCTTGCTCAATATTCATTGCGTTCATTGTGGCATTTCCAGTATCGACTGCGCGAAAGGTTACGGGCTTTGGGTGGGACAGGCAAGCGGCAAACAGGTTGGCTACAGAATACACGGAGATTTTGAGGTGACAGAGCCCTTTTTAGCGTGGGGGCTTATCGAAGCCTCGAAGTTGAAAGTGTTCTGCCAAGCAAGAATTTCCGTGCCTTAGGTGGCGAATCTCACCGCTTCAGGTACTTGCATTGGCCCAGTCCTTCAGCTAACGTCTTGATCCTGGCTAGGGGTGCTCCGCGGCAGCTGGAGCTGAGAAAGACCCTTTGAACCTGATCAGGTTAGTACCTGCGCAGGGAAGCTGAAGTCTGCGTCAGCCTTTCCCTGTATGTGATCCAACCACTTTATAGAGAGGGACGCATCTATGAGCGCCATCCCCGAAGAATTCGTTCAAAAGACCAGCGAGCTTTCCGAAGACGTTACCCAGCCCTTTCCCGGTTCGCGCAAGATTTATGTTGAGGGCTCCCGGCCGGATCTGCGGGTCGGCATGCGTGAAATCCAGCAGGCTGATACAGCGGCCAGTATGGGGACAGAAAAAAACCCGCCGATAACCGTTTATGATACCTCAGGACCTTATACCGATCCGGAAGTCAGCATTGATCTGCTGAAAGGCCTGCCCGACGTGCGCAGCGCCTGGATCGATGAGCGCAATGACAGCGAACGGCTGGACGCACCCAGCTCAGAGTTCGGACACTTGCGCGCCAATGACCCGGAACTGGCGTCGCTGCGTTTTGAGCATATCCGCAAGCCGCGCCGCGCCAGGGCCGGTGCCAATGTCACACAGATGCACTATGCGCGCAAAGGCATCATTACACCGGAAATGGAGTACATCGCGATTCGCGAGAATCTGCGACTGGAGACGCTCAAGGACAGTGGCCTGTTGCGCCAGCATAAGGGCCAGAGTTTCGGTGCCAGTCTGCCCGAAAAGGTGACAGCGGAATTCGTGCGTGATGAAGTCGCGCGTGGCCGAGCCATCATTCCTGCCAACATCAATCACCCGGAACTCGAGCCGATGATTATCGGCCGTAATTTCCTGGTGAAGATCAATACCAACATCGGTAACTCGGTGGTGACCTCTTCCATTGCCGAGGAGGTGGAGAAAATGGTCTGGTCCACCCGCTGGGGTGGCGATACCATCATGGATCTTTCCACCGGTAAAAACATTCACGAAACACGCGAATGGATACTGCGCAATGCGCCGGTGCCGGTCGGTACCGTGCCGATCTACCAGGCGCTGGAAAAAGTTGACGGTAAAGCCGAGGAACTGACCTGGGAGCTGTTCCGCGATACGCTGATCGAACAGGCGGAACAGGGCGTGGATTACTTTACCATCCATGCCGGCGTGCGTCTGCAGTACGTGCCGCTGACCGCTGACAGGGTCACCGGCATCGTCTCACGCGGTGGATCCATTCTCGCCAAATGGTGCCTGGCTCATCACCAGGAAAATTTTCTCTACACCCGCTTTGCAGAAATCTGCGAAATCATGAAGGCCTATGACGTGTCATTCTCGCTGGGTGACGGCTTGCGTCCCGGCTCGCTGGCCGACGCCAATGATGCCGCCCAGTTCGCTGAACTGGAAACCCTCGGCGAACTGACCCGGATCGCCTGGGATAACGACGTTCAGGTGATGATCGAGGGCCCGGGTCACGTACCCATGCAGCTCATCAAGGAAAACATGGACAAGGAACTGCGCGACTGTTTTGATGCGCCGTTCTATACTCTCGGGCCGCTGACGACCGATATTGCACCCGCCTACGATCACATCACCTCGGCCATAGGTGCGGCACAGATCGGCTGGTACGGCACCGCCATGCTGTGCTACGTCACACCCAAAGAACACCTCGGCCTGCCCAATAAACAGGATGTGCGTGAAGGCATCATAACCTACAAGATCGCAGCACACGCAGCGGACCTTGCCAAGGGACAGCCGGGGGCGCAGGTACGCGACAACGCCATGTCCAAGGCGCGCTTCGAGTTCCGCTGGGAAGACCAGTTCAACCTCGGGCTTGATCCCGAGAAGGCGCGCGAATTCCACGACGAAACCCTGCCCAAGGATTCCGCCAAAGTCGCACATTTCTGTTCCATGTGCGGACCGCATTTCTGTTCCATGAAAATCAGCCAGGACGTGCGCGATTACGCCAGGGAACAAGGCATGTCGGAAGACGAGGCCTTGAACAAGGGGATGCAGGAGAAGTCCGTGGAGTTCATCGAAGGCGGCTCAGAGATCTACAAGAAGGCGTAGATCCAGCCGCATTATCAGGAGCCTGTCCGAGAATAGACTGATCTACCCGGCAACTGCTCCTGCGTCGCCTAAAGCGCCTACTTTTGGTGCTCTACCTCCTGCATCCCTGCAGTCGTGCGGCCAACCAGTCTTGCCCTCGCTACGATCGCTATTCTCGGACAGGCTCCTGGGCCGAACATTGGATTGCCGTGTATTTACGGCAGGCCCGGCTTGACGCCGCAACTTTAACATTGCAGTATCTCGACCGCGCAGTACAACAAGGATGATTGCGCACCTGCCAGGCGTTTTTTGCACTCCGCCATAGTGCGGCCGGAGCATGGGGCGGAGCAGGTAGAAACTACAAGGAGGTAGTTATGGTAGACGTGCTTGCGTGTGCGACGATGTTGCGTCGTACGTCATCTGGGGTTTTCTTTCTTGCCCATGTGCTCTTCTTGCTGGGCGTTCCTGCATCACAGGCGGCTGGGGATTCGACTGCCTTGTGGATCGCCGATTCACAGGGTCTGCTCAAGGTGTCGGCCCTTGATGGCAAGTTACTGTTTGATATCCCGGTAACAGGTGGCGTGAGGGCGCTTGCCGCGGATACAGTCAACGGCCGTCTGTGGGTCTACAGCAGCCAGCGATTACAGGCCTATACGGCCGATGGCGAACAACTTTTCGATATGGCGCTGGACGATTTTTCTTTCCCCCGGCCCAGGCTGTTGATCGACGAGGGCGCCGGCACCCTGTGGCTGGCAGGCGGGCGGCATCTGTTGCGTCTGGATACGCAGGGGCGGCTGCTGCAGACCCGCCATTTCAGCCGCCCCGTGCTGGCAGCGGCGTTAGACCGCAAACGTTCGCAGTTGTGGCTTGCGGACGGCAAGCGTATCCGGGTGCTTGATGAAGAGGGTACCGACCTGTTCGGTATTGAGCTGCAGCGGGGGCATCGCGTCCGCCAACTCGAGTACGCCCCTTCTCTGGATCAGGTGTGGGCCGCGTCAAATGGCTGGCTGCGTCGTTACGATGCCGACGGTACGCAGGTATTTGAGTCTACCGAGCATGCCCTGAGGGGGGCGCGACTGTTGTCAGCCGATGGTCAGGGTGGTGTGTGGCTGGCCGCTAAAAAAGGCGTCGCGCACGTGGACGCGTCCGGCCTGCTGGCTTTTAGTTTTGCGGCGTTTTCAGGAGAACCCGGTGGCCGCCTGGTCGACCTGGTGGCCGACCATTCGGACGCTTCGGTGTGGCTTTCCAACCGGCGAACCCTGAAACAGTTTGCCGCAGACAGTCAGCTGCTTCAGCAGTTCAGGCCCGGATCGCGTGATGATTCGGTGCGACGGGTGCGGAAGCTGGGATTATTCGCCGATAGCGAAGCGCCGACACTGGCGTTTACTGCGCCGCAACAGGGTGCGTTGCTGAACGATGCACAGGCAGCGATTGAACTGAGCTACAGCGATAACGGTTCCGGCGTCGATCCGGCATCACTCAGCTTTACGCTGGATGGTGAACCACTGCAATTTTCCTGTGAGACGGATAGCGCTTCGGCACAGTGTGTACCGCTGCTCGCCTTGCCGGAAGGTGTTTTGACATTGGTAGCATCGCTTGCCGATTTTGCCGGCAATGCGGCCAGCGCCCGGCTCGAATTCAGCGTCGATAGCCGGCCACCGCCCGGCGCAGTCAACAGCCGGGTACGGGCCACCGACCCCGTCGACGGCGTGCTTACCCTGACAGGCGAGGCCGGTAGCGTACAGGCCGGTTACAGCATCGTTCTCAGTAACAGCATGAGCGGCGAAAGCGTGATCGCACTGGCAGCAACCGATGGCAGTTTCACACTCCGCATGGTAGCTGAAAAAGGCGATGTGCTCAGTCTCGTCGTCAGAGATGCGGCAGGTAACAGCAGTGATCCTGTCACCCGGATCGCCGGCATCAACCGGCCGCCGCTGCTGGCGCCCATCGGCGACCAGATTGTCACTGTGGCAGAAACTCTGAGCCTGCAACTAACGGCCAGCGATGCGGATGGTGATGCCGTTGTTTTCGGTGCTACGACATTACCCTTGCCCGACAACGCCAGCCTGAATGCTCGCAGCGGACAGTTCAGCTTTCGCCCCGTTGGGACGCAGACAGGAACGTTCAGTCTCACGTTTTATGCCCGCGACGGGGTGGATACCAGTAGCGAAACCATACAGATAACTGTGCCGGAACCAGATCCGGCAGCGCCCACGGTATTCAGTGGGCGTCTGCTGGACGCCACGGCTGCGGCAGCTGGTGAGGTCAGGCCGATTGTCGGCGCGAGTGTTTCTTTTCTTCATCAGTCGTCGTCTGCAATTTCAGACAGCGACGGCTACTTCAGGCTGGAAAACCTTACCGCCGGCGAGGCGGTGCTGGATATCGACAACTCGACCGCTGATGCATCGGAAGACGGCTCGGGTTACGCTGGTTTCCGTGAGCTGATGCGCATCGAAGCGAATGTCGACAACAACGTCGAACGCCCTTTCTACCTGCCCCGCCTGGCTGCGGAAAGCCTGACTACCGTTGACCCTTCCCGGACCACGGTGGTGTCGAATCCGGACCTCGGTGTGTCGTTCACGGTCGCAGCGGGTAGCGCAAAAAATGCCGACGGTACTGATTTTACCGGTCAGCTGTCGATTTCGCTGGTTCCTTCCGGGTTCAGCCCGGCAGCGACGCCGGCGCTCATGAAGCCGGGGCTGCTGGTTACCATCCAGCCGGTGGGCGTAACTTTCACCACACCGGCACCCATCACCTTTCCCAATGTCGATCAGCTGTCGCCCGGCGCTGAAGTGAATATCTGGTCGCTGGATCCGGACCGTGGGGAGTTCCTGGTTGTCGGTACCGGCCAGGTGACCCGGGACGGCCAAGCGATTGAGACCATCCGGGGCGGGGTAATCGCCGCGGACTGGTATATGCCCGTGCCGACAGCGCCGTTCCTCGACGATGATTCAGCGGCACCGGATCAGGACCCGGACAAGGAAGATGAGTGTGAATCAGGTTCCCGGGTGGCCTCAAAAAGCGGTTGCCTGGAAACACAGGTAGCGCTACCTGGTTATTTCTCCCTCGGCAAAGCACGCCGGCTGACCTTTGTGTATCGAAGCAACCGCGCCTACCCACGCCCCCTGATCGGTTACCGGGTACGCTTGCGGGAATTTCCAGGCATCCAGCTGGCAGCACCGCCCAGTGTTTCTTATTCGGCCGCTGTAGGTGGCGTTGATCTGGGACAAACGGCTTTTGTGGATACCCGGGCACTGACTACCTCAATCGGGCCTCGCCTGGCTGTCGATTTTGACGCAGGGGCACTCACCACCGGAATTTACACCACAGCTTTCCAGGTAACGAGCAATTTCACCGGGTCGGCCATGTCGGCGCTTGATGACAACCGCCTGACGGTGATCAATAGTGCAGACAGTCCATTTGGTGCAGGTTGGGGCCTGGCAGGCCTGAGCCGGCTGTATCCGGCCGCGGACGGCGGTGTGCTTCTGGTGGGCGGCAATGGCATGAGTGTCCGCTATGCTTCGCCGGCTGCCGGCAATGAGGCACTTCTATCCCCGGCAGGCGATTTCTCCACGCTGGTGCAACAGGCTGACGGCGGCTATCTGCGTACACTCAAGGATGGAACGTGGACCGTTTTCAATGCGGCTGGACTTCAGACCTCTACGCTGGATCGTAACGGCAACCGTAGCCGCTACAGCTACGACGGCGAGGATCGTTTGACTGGAATCAGGGGTCCGACGGGTCTGGTCACCGAGCTGGACTATGACAACGGGCGCTTGAGTCGTGTCACTGACCCTGCCGGACGGGTAAGCCGCTTCGTCCACGACGAGGGTGACCTGGTCGAGGTCACTTTACCCGATGGCAGTAGACGAGCTTTTGGCTACGACAAGCGTCACCTGATGACCGCCGAGACCGATGCCCGTGGCGCTACCACGCGCCGTTTTTACGACACAAGCGGGCGTCTGCTCAGGGCCGATTTACCCGGCGGTGTCGTGCGCAGGGTCACGAATGCGGATTCTGTCGGCAGGGTCGATGTATCAGCAGGGTTTGGAACAGCAGGCAATCCTGCGCCCCCTGCACTGCCGGATGTGGTGGTCAGTACCTTCACCGATGGCGAGGGACGTACCCGCAGTGTCAAAACTGACGCGTTTGGCGCGGCAACGGAAATCACCGACGCCAATGGTCTGGTGACACACATTAAACGTGACGGCAACGGAAATCCCGTCTTTATTGACCGTCCTGATAACGCCAATACATTGATTGCTTATGACGATAAGGGGAATCCATCGCTGATAGAGGATCTGGTATTTGCTGATGCTGTAACAAAGCTGACCTACGACCCGGCAAGCAGCCTGATCACCAGCATGACCGACAGTTTGAATAACACTACGCGGATAGAACGCGATGCCAACGGCAACCCGCTAACGGTGACATCCCCCCAAAAACGCTTAACCCGAATGACCTACGATGAGCGAGGCTTGTTGACCGCTCTGATCGATGGTTTCGGTACCAGCCGAAGCCTCGAGTACGACAGCCAGGGTGAGCTGACGCGAATTACCCAAGGTGAAGGCGATGAGCAGCGCATTACCCGGATGGCCTACACCTCCGAAGGTTACCTGGATACGCTGATCGATGCGCAAGGGCGGGTACAGTCGTTTACTTATGATCCGATGGGGCGTGTGAGCCAGCAGATCCAGCCGGATGGTCGGCGCATCGAACTGGCTTACGACGCCAACGGCAACCTGGTATCCCTGTCGCCACCCGGCCGTCCCGCACATGGATTCGACTATACGGACCTCGACCTGGAGGCGGCTTACACGCCTCCGGATATCGGGCTCGCCGGCAGCGAGACCGGTTTCGACTACAACCTGGCCCAGCAACTGCATCAGATTACCCGCCCTGATGGTCAGACGCTGCTTTTCAGCTATGACGAAGGTGGTCGCCTGTCAGGTTTGACGCTGCCGCGTGGCCATCTGAGTTACAGCTATGACGGAATAACGGGTAACGTTGATTTCATTACAGCCCCGGATGGCGGACGACTGGCGTTCGCTTATATCAGAGACCTGATGACATCGGTAAGCTGGTCGGGTGAGGTGGCTGGGACGGTAAGCCAACGCTATGACGTTAAACGCCGGGTTGTCTCCCGTCAGGTAAGCGGGCATGAGGCGCTTGCCTATGGCTATGACGGCGACAATCTGCTGTTGCAGGCGGGCGCCCTGAGCCTGGAGCGTGGTGCACAACACGGCCGCGTGGAATCAGACGAGCTGGATCAGATTGTCCGCCGTTATACCTACAACGCTTTTGGTGAGCTGTCGGAAACCCACTCGGAACGTCTGCCCGAACTTAACCTGGTGCGGCAGGCAGGCGATATCACGGCGGATCGGATACAGATTGGCGGGCGGATCAGCGCTGCGGGGGCAGTGAAAATCAACGGAACCGCCATGACGCTGGCTGTGGACGGGACGGTGGATGGCGCAGTGGCCTTGCCGCTGATCGGCAGCAACGATCTCGATATAGAAGTGTTCAACCGCTCGGGTACGCGGGTGGCAGGGCTGTCGGTGTCGGTTGAGCGAGAGGAAGCGGTCACCGGCATCGAGGTACTCAAAGTGCTGGAAGTCAATGCCGCCGGTGATGTGTATCTGCTAGGCAGTCTGGGTGAAGGCGGGCCGAATGAACTATGGCGCATCGCGGCAGGCGCTATTGCTGTGGATCAGCCGGACTGGTTGCAGGGTGGATCGGATATCGCGCTGGACTCGGCCGGGCGCGTTTATATCTTGAAGGCTACGGGGATATGGCGGCACGATGACAGCGGTGATGTGCTGATCAACGATCTGTCCACCCTTTCCTCTGTGGACGATCTGGAGGTTGGGCCGGACGACCGGCTGTACCTGGCCAGTGATGGCGATGTTTATCGTCTACAGCCTGACGGGTCGATGTCTTTATATTCCACGGTGGTGGCGGGGCACGGCGACCTGATACTGGATGCTTCCAGCTGGGGGCTGGTGGTCGCCGACCGATCCAGCCGCTCATTTTTTCAGCTGGATCTGGCCAGCGGCGGTACTAGGCCATTGTTTCAGGTGGTGGATAGGCTGGTTGATTTTGCCGTGGATGGGGATGGCCGGGTGTGTGTTGTGCAGCGGGTACTGCTGGTCAGTCTGACCGAGACGATCACACTGGGCAGCGACGGTCTGGTCTGCCGCCTGGCGGATGGTACCGAGACCAGCGTCGTGGTACCCAACGACGTGCTTGCATTGAACTCATTGACGTTTGATGGTGCAAACCGCCTGTATTACGGGGTCGCCAGTAACGTCAAGCGTGTGGAGGGGGATGCGGTAACGAATTTAATTCCAGCAGAGCAGTCGTCGGCAATCCTGATGCTGGATGGCAGCGCCGGTGAAATGCCCTATGCAGCGAGCTACAGCCGCGACAAGCTGGGCCGGATTACGCAGAAAGTGGAGACGGTCGAGGGTGTGACAACGACAACCGACTATAGCTATGACCTGGCAGGGCGGCTGGAGACAGTGACGGCCAACGGTGTACTTGACGCCGCGTACGCCTACGATGTCAACGGCAATCGTGCCGGCTTGACCACGGCGGCCGGCACCTTGAGCGGCGACTACGACAACCAGGACCGGCTGCTGAGCTATGCCGGCAATCGCTACAGTTACACGGCCAACGGTGAGTTACAGAGCAGGACCGACATCACGACGAATCAGACTACCCGCTATAAGTATGATGTTCTGGGTAATCTCGTTCAGGCCACATTGGCGGATGGTACACAGATCGATTACCTCATCGATGGTCTGAACCGGCGAATTGGAAAGAAAGTCAATGGCACGCTCAGCCGCGGATTTCTGTATGGGGACATGCTGAACCCGATTGCCGAGCTGGACCAGAACAACAGCGTCGTTGCACGGTTTGTCTACGCTGACAAGGTGAATGTACCGGCGTACCTGGTCAAGGACAACAGGACCTACCGGATCATCAGCGACCATCTGGGCAGCCCGCGACTTGTGATCGACTCCGCAGACGGCAACATCGTGCAGAGAATAGACTATGACGAGTTCGGCAATATCCTCAACGACACCAATCCGGGCTTTCAGCCGTTCGGGTTTGCCGGTGGACTCTATGACCAGGATACCGGCCTCACCCGCTTCGGGGCAAGAGACTACGATGCCGAGACAGGCCGATGGACCACCAAGGACCCCATCCGTTTCCAGGGTGGTGACCCGAACCTGTACGGATATGTGCTGAGCGATCCGATTAATTTAATCGATCCCAGTGGCAGAATAGTCAATCTCGGTGCGGCTGGTGCAGGAGCAGTGCTAGGTGCGGCATTTGGTGCAGCAAATGCTGCAATATCGGGTGGTAATGTCTTGGCTGGAGCGTTAGTGGGAGGAAGCGCGGGAGCCTTGGCCGGATTTAGTCTTGGTGCAACTTTCTTTGGTGAAGCACTTGGAGGTGCAGCAATTGGGCTTGGTAGTGACTTAGCGAATCAACTTATTAGCAACCGCGATAAATGCGGTAAGGGAGAGCTTAAACTACTGCAGGCAATAAATTCAGGCATCATAGGTGCAGCAGGAGGGTCTTTTGCTAATATGTTGCGGATGTTTGGTAATGCTGGACCTGCTTTAGGAGCGATGGGTTCTGGGGCATTGACCGGAGGATTTTCTGGACTAGTAGCGTCTAGCCGATAAGGGAGAGCGGTAAATCGAACTTCAGTTGCTTCGCTAACCATAGAGA
>JAUXDG010000174.1 GCA_030618475.1 Gammaproteobacteria bacterium
ACGGCCTGGGAGCGGTCAACTGCGGAACCCAGGTTTCAAAGCAGTGTGGCGTGACTGACTCGCCCGTAGCGGTCCAGCGTTAGACACAGGCGGCCCTGGCACGGTATGCGAGCGGCGACCCAGCCGGAGCCTTCCATGAGGATTTCCTCGAACTGCACAAAGGCTATGACGTGGCAATCATTCTGCTCGATGATTTCATAGTGCAGGGAATTTTCATCGATCCGGCCATTCTGCGAACGGAAGGCCGTCAGTTCACGACAGCACAATAGATACCGTTCAATATTTTGCATAAGATAGTGCATGACAGTGTTTCATCGCAGTCACCCGGGCTGCCGCCGATAAGCTTCAACAACCAATAAAGTATAGATGGCCTTGCCTGCGGTGCAAGGTGGTAAACCATATCAGCAGGCGTCAAAGTTCAGACGCTTCAAAGGTGGGCGGGGGGCGGGTTAAGCGATGAACGAACGGGGGCGTCAGACAGCTGCTGCACGCCCCCGTTTATGGTTTGCCGGGTGATGAAGGGATCAGGCGGTTTTTTTATCGGACATCATTTTTTCAATGATGGGTGCCAGGATGATTTCCATGGCAAAACCCATTTTGCCACCGGGCACAACGAAAGAGTTTCGCCGTGACATGAAGGAGTTTTCCAGCATGCTCAGCAGGTTTGGGAAGTCGATATGCAGCTTGTCCGGGTCGCGGAAACGTATCACCACGAAACTTTCGTCTGGTGTCGGAATGTCACGGGCGATAAAGGGGTTGGATGTATCGACCGTCGGTACCCGCTGGAAATTGATATCGGTACGTGAGAACTGTGGCGTAATGTAGTGCACATAGTCATGCATACGGCGCAGGATGGTGTCGGTAACCGCTTCAGCCGAGTAACCGCGCTGGGCACAGTCGCGGTGAATTTTCTGGATCCACTCCAGGTTGACGATAGGTACCACGCCGATCAGCAGATCGACATGTTGCGCGATATTGACGTTATCGTCGACGGCGCCGCCGTGCAGGCCTTCGTAGAACAGTAAATCGGTGCCGGTGGCAACGGTTTCCCAGGGGGTGAATTCACCGGGTTTTTGCCCAAAAGGCTTGGCTTCTTCATTGCTGTGAAGGTAATAGCGGCGTTCGCAGCCACCGGTATCGCCATAAGTCTTGAAAGTTTCTGCGACTTTTTCGAAAAGATTGGCTTGCGGGCCAAAGTGGCTGAAATTGGCGTCACCGGCCTGTTCCGCATTTGCCATGGCTTCCTTCATGGCCACGCGGTCGAAACGGTGGAAGCTGTCGCCTTCGATGACCGCCGGGTTGAGTCCTTCGCGGAGGAAAATGTGTTCAAAAGCCAATTTTACCGTGGTGGTGCCCGCACCGGAAGAACCGGTCACTGCAATCACTGGGTTTTTTCTGGACATGACAATCTCCTAAAAACCAGAACTGAAAGCTTTTGCGCCCTGCCGGGGTATCGTCGGGCAGAGCGCAGGAAATTTTGTTGCCGCGAAGTGAAAACAAAAAGCGTACGGCTGCCGGCCTTCAGCCGGGACCGCGTATTGAACCATTTTTCCGCATCAGGCGACACCTCTAATGTAACTATATATGGATAAAGGTTGTTTTGGGTGTAGATGCTGCCTCTGCGATGTCCCCATCCGATAACCCGAGCTGTATTAGGAAATCATGATGGATTCGGGTACAATACTCGGCTCCCTTTCGCCGGCTCTGCTGTCCAGTTGGCGGTAACGACATTCCAGATTGTAAATTCGCGGAGAACGACTATGGCTGACGTACGTGACTTTTTCGCCGGGTTGCAAAAAATGTTTATGCCATTCACCGGATGGATTGGTGAAGTGCGCCACACGAGTACTTTGCGGGCAGACCTTATTGCCGGCATCACCGTGGCTCTGGTGCTGGTTCCCCAGTCCATGGCTTACGCACAGCTTGCCGGTTTACCCCCTTATATCGGTCTCTACGCGTCGTTTATCCCGGTCATGATCGCGGCTTTCATGGGCTCTTCACGCCAGTTGGCAACCGGCCCGGTGGCGGTGGTTTCACTGATGACGGCAGCATCGCTTGAGCCGCTGGCTGGCGGCAACATAGAGCTCTACCTGGCGCTGGCCGCCATGCTGGCCATTATGGTGGGTGTGTTCCAGATAATGTTGGGTGTACTACGACTGGGGGTGTTGGTGGACTTCCTGTCTCACCCGGTGGTGGTTGGTTTTACCAACGGCGCCGCCATCATTATCGCCACCTCCCAGCTCAGCAAGATATTCGGCGTGAGTGTCGAAAAGTCCGAACACCATTATGAAACCATCTGGCGGGTCGTTATCGCGGCCGGGCAGGATACCCACATGCTGACCCTGCTCATGGGTATTTTCGCACTGGCGATCATGATCCTGATGAAGAAGTACACGCCGAAGATTCCCAATGTGCTGACTGCGGTGGTGGTGACGACGCTCATTTCCTGGTTTTTCGGTTTCCAGGCGGTCGGCGGCAAAGTCGTCGGCGAGATCCCGGTGGGATTACCGGGTGTCACGATACCGCAACTCGATATGCAGCTGATTGTGCAGATGATGACAGCCACGGTGACCATCGCCCTGATCGGCTTCATGGAAGCGATTGCCATCGCCAAGGCCATGGCAGCGCAGACCCGCCAGCGGCTCGACACTAACCAGGAATTGTTCGGTCAGGGACTGTCCAATGTGACCTCCGGCCTGTTTGGCGCTTACCCGGTATCGGGTTCCTTCTCGCGTTCGGCGGTCAATATTGCCGCGGGCGCCAAGACCGGTTTTTCTTCCGTGGTCACCGGCAGCGTGGTGGCCATTACGCTGTTATTCCTGACGCCGCTGCTGTACCACCTGCCGCAGGCAACCCTGGCAGCGGTGATCATGATGGCGGTCGCCAACCTGGTCAAAATCGCACCCATAAAACACGCCATGAAAGTGCAGATGCACGACGGCGTGGTGGCCATTATCACCTTTGCCTTGACACTGATTATGGCGCCGCACCTCGAAAAGGCCATCATGGTCGGTGTCATACTGTCGCTGGGGCTTTTTCTGTACCGCACCATGCGCCCGCGTTTCGCCGAACTCTCCCTGCATGCGGACGGCACCTTCCGTGATGCTCAAATACACCATCTGCCGCGTTGCAAGCATATTTCGGTGCTGCGCTTCGATGGTTCACTGTATTTCGCCAACGCCGGTTACTTTGAGAGCAGGGTGCTGGAGAATGTCGCCAGCAAACCGGACCTGAGGTATGTCATCCTGGATCTGGAGGGCGTTAACCAGGTCGATGCCACCGGCGAAGGAGCCATTGGCGTTCTTCATGAACGCCTCGAAACTGCCGGTATTACCGTTCTGGTGGCGAGAACCAAGGCGCAGACCATGCAGATCCTTGAGCGCTCGGGCATGAAGAAGGAGCTTGGCGAAGAGCATTTCTTCCGTACACGCACCGCCGCCATCCGCTACGCGCGTGAACAGCTGGGCGACGAAGCAGTGGAGGATTCACCGCTGAATCCTGACCTGTCAATCAGGCAGACGAGGGTTGCGACGGCCTGATCAGGCGCGCCGGTAAACAAGATCCCACACCCCGTGGCCAAGCCGTTGGCCACGTTTTTCGAACTTGGTGACAGGGCGGTAGTCAGGTCGGTCTGAATACCGCCCTTTTCCGCTACCGTTGATGAAATCCTGCGAAGCTTCCATGACCTCGAGCATGTGTTCGGCATAGGGTTGCCAGTCGGTCGCCATATGAAAGTGGCCACCGGCTTTCAGCTTGCGCGCCACAAGCGCAGCAAAGGCGGGCTGTACAATGCGCCGTTTGCGGTGTTTTTGCTTCGGCCACGGGTCCGGGAAAAACAGCAGGATCCGGTGCAGACAGTCATCGGGGATGTTCCGCTCCAGTATCTCCACGGCATCGTGACAAAATACACGGACATTGCCGAGTCCACACGCTTCCAGTGTCCTTAACAGGCGACCTACACCGGGACGGTGTACTTCGATACCGATAAAGTCCGAATCCGGCTCGTTTGCTGCCATTTCCGCCAGGCTGGCGCCATTGCCAAAACCGATTTCCAGCGTAACCGGGGCAGAACGTCCAAAACAGGCGGCAAAGCTGAGTTCATGCTCAATCGAAAGTCCATATTTCGGCCACAGTGTATCCAGTGCCTTCTGTTGGCCGGGCGTCAGCCTTCCTTCCCGGCGCACAAAGGAACGAATGCGCTTGTGGAGTGCGTCTTTGTTACGTTCGACTTCATTCATGACCTGGTCGGCAGGTTACCCAAGATGGCCAAGGCCCTGGATGCGTTCGGCTATTCGTCAGAGCATTAGAAAAACGTGCCGTCCACGGGTGATGAGGCACTGGCAAAACGTTTTCTCGGGATGCGCCCGGCCAGATAGGATTCACGTCCTGCTTCAATGGCTTTTTTCATTGCCGCAGCCATCAGCACGGGATCTTTAGCGCCGGCAATCGCGGTATTCATCAGGACACCGTCACAACCCAGTTCCATGGCGATCGCTGCATCCGAGGCGCAGCCGACACCGGCGTCGACCAGAATCGGGACACTGGCGTTTTCGACGATGGTGCGAATATTGTACGGGTTGCGAATCCCCAGGCCGGAGCCGATGGGCGCCGCCAGTGGCATCACCGCGACACAACCCAGTTCTTCAAACCGTCTGGCGACAATGGGGTCGTCGTTGGTATAGACCATCACTTTGAAGCCGTCCTGGATCAGCGTCTCGGCGGCGCTCAGGGTCTGGGTGATGTCCGGAAACAGGGTCTTTTCGTCGCCCAGCACTTCCAGTTTTACCAGGTTATGACCGTCCAGCAGTTCGCGGGCCAGGCGGCAGGTGCGTACCGCATCCGCTTCGCTGTAACAACCGGCGGTGTTGGGCAGATAGGTGTAGCGATCCGGCGGCAGCACATCCAGCAGGCTGGGTTCACCGGCATTCTGGCCTATGTTGGTGCGGCGAATGGCAACGGTAACGATTTCTGCGCCGCTGGCTTCGACCGCCAGGCGGGTTTCGTCCATGTCCTTGTACTTGCCGGTACCGACCAGCAGCCGGGAATGATAGGCAACACCGTCGATCATCAACGGGTCTGCGCTTGTGGGCGTTGTGGGTTTCATGACAGTTGACATGCTGTTCTCCTTAATAGGCCGGTTCAGCCGCCGCCGATGGCGCGCACGATTTCGATCTGGTCATCCGCCGCCAATATATGGGACTCGAAACTGCTGCGCGGCACGATTTCCCGGTTGACTTCCATGGCCAGGCGTTCATTCGTCAGGTCCAGATGTTCAATCAGCTGGGCGGCACTCATGCCCTCCGGCAACTGCTCGGCTTTGCCATTAATGATCAGTTTCATGGGCCTGCATTCTACCCGAAAAGTTGCATTGGCGGAGAATCCGTGTACATATAGCCGGTTATGAACGATTGGCAGGAAGATCTGATCACGGTTGAAGCGGCAGGCACGCTGGACGGCCTGTTTTATGAACGGCTTCGGCGTACACCGGATCTGACCGCCTACCGGGATTACAACAAGACCTCCAGGACCTGGGTGGATAGCAGCTGGCGGGAAGTCGCCAAGCGAGTGGCACGATGGCGTACGGCGATAGCGGGGGAAGGGCTTGAGCCAGGTGAGCGTGCCGCCATCCGTCTGCGTAACGGCCTCGATTGGGTCTGCTTCGACCTCGCCACGCTGGCTGAAGGGCTGGTTTCGGTACCTTTATATATAGAGGATCGTCCGGACAATATTGCCTATATCCTCGACGACGCGGCGGTCAAACTGTTGTTGCTGCAAAATCTGGCGCAGTGGACGAAACTGCTGCCGTCGCTGCAGGGTAACGAAACCCTGCAGCGTGTTTTGATTCTGGATACGCCGACCGCAGAGCAGGAAAAAATGGCAGCCCTCAAGGGCGACCAGCGCCTGTGCTTTGTCGATGACTGGTTGCCGCTGACTGCGCCCGAAAAGAAGCGCGGTGCGGCCGATCCACACGGACTGGCTTCCATTATCTACACCTCGGGCACCACCCGGCTGGCGGGCGGCGGTCCGGCCTGCAACACGTGCCACCACGTTCATCAAGAAGGCATCATGGGCGGCGGCATCCTGGCCAAGGACCTGACCAAGGTCGTTACACGC
>JAUXDG010000065.1 GCA_030618475.1 Gammaproteobacteria bacterium
CGGCCAGCTGGAAGAAGTATTCCGTCAACTCTCCGGCTACCTGGAACGCGAGCAGAAAACCCGCAAACAGATCAAGGCGGCCATGCGCTATCCGATGTTTGTGCTTGCGTCCATACTCATCGCCGTAATCATTATCAATGTACTTGTGGTGCCCGCATTTGCCGTTATTTTTGAGCAATTCGGTGCAGACCTGCCGTTGCCGACACGTATTTTAATGGCGACATCCGATGCCATGATCAACCACTGGCATTTCATGCTTGTTGGAGCCATCCTGATTATAACAGGTATCGGACTTTACCTGCGCAGTGACAGCGGGCGCTATAAGTGGCACAAGGCCCAATTGCGCCTGCCTTTGGTGGGAAAAGTGCTGTATCAGGCGACGCTGGCTCGATTCAGCCGGCTGTTTGCGCTGGTACAGCGCTCGGGGATCCCGATCGTCACCGGCTTGTCGGTGGTGGGGCGCGCACTGGACAATGACTTCCTTGAAGAACGCATTCTCAGCATGCGCGATGGCATCGAACGCGGTGAATCGCTGAGCAACACCGCCGCGAGCACCGGCATTTTCGACCACCTGGTTCTACAGATGCTGCAGGTCGGTGAAGAAACCGGTGCGACGGACCAACTGCTACAGGATGTCGCCGACTACTATGACGATGAAGTGGATTACTCCATCGACAAACTCAGCGCCTCCATTGAACCGACCCTGACGATAGCGCTGGCCGGCCTGGTATTCCTGCTGGCCACCGGTATATTTCTGCCTATGTGGGATCTTGCCAAAGTGGCCCTGCACTAAGGGCTCGGGTTGGATATTCACTCGATTGGCGAAATTATATTAAAGATATGCCTGCCGGTTGACGATAAAAGTGAGTAGGTATGCGGGCCAGCGGCCCATTTTTACGGAGATAATCACAGATGAAGAAAAACGCGGGTTTTACCCTTATTGAACTTGTTGCGGTGCTGGTAATCCTTGCTCTTCTGGGCGCAATGGCGGTACCACGCTTTACGGATGTTTCTAACGATGCATTAACGGCCGCAAAAAATGGCTCGATAGCCGGCGTACGGTCCGGGCATGCGATGGCGATCGCAAAACTGAAAACACTGCCGCAGCTCTCTGAGTTGGTTACTTACGTGGGTGGGCCGAATATCGCTGTCGCCGCTGATAATTCAGGGATTGAAGTGACCATTAACAGTGTTGCCTATATTGTCAAAACGTACAAAGATACAACCTGCACAACTGCGACCGCACTTGCCGCTGATCCGGTTGGCTGCGTTGGCGAAATCTAATCGCCGATAAAAACTCTTTGGATGCGTGAAAGGGGTGGGCGAGAGCCCACCCCTTTTTTTAAGGATAAAGGATGTGCTCAAATGGACTAAATGCCCGTGGCGCCGGTTTTTCGCTTATCGAACTGGTCACCGTGATGGTCATCCTGGCTGCAATCAGTGCGTTGGCCGCACCCCGTTTCGTCCACCACGATGCCACAGTCCCGGCACAGGCCGATCAGCTGGGTCGAATAATACGCCATGCCCAGGCACTGGCCATGAGTCAGGGTCGCCCGCTCACTGTTGATATCCAGTCTGCCAGCAGCTATGCGATTACTGATGGCGCGACTCCCACGCCGTCCACCATCCGTGACCCCAGTGGTCAGTTACAGGCCTTTGCGCTGCAGAACGGTGTCACGCTGGCCGGGGCCGACCTGGAGTTCGACAGCCTCGGACGGCCCATCAGCGGCAGCAACCTGGTCACGACCACCCTGAACTGGACCCTGAGCGGGGGCAGCAACACCGCTACCGTCAACGTCCAGGCCGTCACCGGATTTGTTTCGGTAGCACCATGAAGTCACAAAACGGCTTCACGCTGATTGAGATGGTGCTGGTCATCATCATTATATCGCTAGCGTCTGTTCCCTTGTTCGGGATGTTTTCCCGGGCTGCGTCCAGTCTGTTGATCAATGAAAAGATCCAGACTGCGGCGCAACTCGCCCAGGAGCACGCCGAATTCCTTCTGGCGATCCGTCGTAACCAGAATTTCGATGCAGCCGAACTTTCGAGCAATACGATCGAAGCCCTCACCGGTAACTTTTCCGGCTATAACCGTTCCACAGTGATCGCACAACCACCCAGTGGCCCGGGCTGCCCGGGAGGCGCAAGCTGTAAGGAGGTCATTATCAGTGTTGATGAAAGCGGTAATACCTATGCCGAAGTGACCTTTCTGCTGGTGAGCTACTGATGACGAAACGGCCGCAAAACGGTTTCACACTGGTGGAGATGGTCGCCGCACTGACGGTACTGGCCCTGCTGGCAGCCATTGTCGGACCACTTCTCAGCAATGGAGCGCGCGCCTACAACGACTCCGCTGCTGCGATTCATACGCTCAGCAAGCTTCGTGTTGCCAGTGAACGGCTGGTGCGCGAAATTCGCGAAATTCGCAATACCGGTGCCTACGATATTCTTACCTCCGTGGCGTCTCCGAATAGCGCGTTGCGCTTCATAAAAACGGATACTGAAACAGTGACTATTGATTCAGTCTCACCGTTGCTGACACTGGCATATGACTCTATCTCCGCTGCAAACCCCTATACGCTATGCGACGAACTCACCAACATCACGTTCAGGTACTGGCAAAGCGACGGAACAACACCCGCCAACAACAGCATGGATGTTGCCTTTATAGAGTTCGAACTGGTCCTGACTCATGCAGGCAGTAACTATGCGCAACGTTCGCGCATTGCATTGAGAAACCAGCCATGAATGCCTGGCCGGACAGACAAGAAGGTGCAGTGACGCTTATCGGAGCGCTGTTTATAATTATCACTTTAGCGCTGATGGTGGACGTGTTGCAGCGCATGGCAGCCTCAGACGTCCTGGATACCACTGTCCAGAATGACGCTGTAGCGGCCTTGTTCATTGCCGAAACAGGCATTGAGCACGCGTCCTATCTCTATGCAAACGGCACCACCTGTGCCGATCTGTCTCTGCTCAACAATATAGCTGCAGGGCGTGGTGATTTCTACATTACTGCATCAGCGCTGCTGGCTGGTGATTGTCAGATACGGGTGCGAGGTGAAATCTCTGCCTTCGGTGTACAACGTATAGTAGAAGCCACGTTGCGTAATGATGGCAATCTGCTTGCCGACGCCAACCCCGATTTCAACGAACCCGATACCTTTCCCTGTTCTGCGCCGGGCTGCTCTCCAACGGGATGGAACCTGCCGGCTGGTGGGTGGGACGATACCGGTGGACCTGATGGATCACCTGGTTCACCGGTTCTGCCGGACCGTGCCGCTTATGTAGAAAAGACCAAAAATGGCTCCGGCACCGCCACCACCGCGGGGTCCTTTGGACTGACGCCATTTACAGTCACTGCGCCTACAGTACTCACACTTGATTTCGACTATAAGGTCGTAACCAGTGGTAACAGCCCACAGGAAGCACAACTATCATTCAGTCTGTCAGACGGAGTAAACACCTTTCCGGCTTCGCCTGCGCCTTTTAAAAGTGGAAATACAGGTGACTATACGACCGGCAGTGTCACGTTCACTATCGCTGGAAACGGTGCAGTCACCTTTACGGAACTCAGTTTTACTTTGTTCGCGAAGTCGGGAAAGCCCAAACAGATCTGGCTGGACAACCTCGACCTGCGAGGCCCCGGAGGCGGTGGCGGCGCACGCCTGCTTAAGTGGCGTGAAATTGTAAGCAATTGACATGCAGCTTTAAATACTGGAATCTTTCACTGACCCTGATAAAAAGGATTGCGGGTGTTTTCATTTAAAAAGAAAAGCCATGGTGACCATTTAAGTTCACTGATTGTAACAACTGAAGGTTCAGCGAGCGCCACCATTCGCCAGACCAAATCCGGCAAACCCGTCCTCGAACACTGTGGTTTTTATCCGCTTGCGCCGGGGCAGGAAATGCAGACAAATCTCAAAAACCTGGTCCAGGATCGAGGACTGGACAAAGCCGCCTGTGCCACTCTGCTGGATATCGGTGACTACCAGCTTCTGATGGTCGAAGCTCCCGAGGTTCCGCAAACAGAGTTAAAGGCTGCTATCCGCTGGCGGATCCGCGATTTGATCGATTTTCATATCGATGATGCGGTGCTCGATGTATTTGATACGCCACCCAGCGGTGCACGTGCCGTGCAGGAACATCTCTACGTGGTGGTTTCCCGGTCCGCCCTTGTCAAGGAACGAATTGAAACCTTGCAGAGTGCCGGTACTGCATTGGAGGTTATCGACATACCGGAACTGGCGCTGCGCAATATTGCTGCACAACTTGAGCAGGATATCAATGGCCAGGCGATGCTGTTTTTCAACGCCGACCAGGGTTTGATCACCCTCACTCGCGACGCCACTCTATATCTTGCCCGCAGCATGGACATAGGTTATCAACAGTTACTCGCCACACCCGAACTGGTCGATCGGCTGGCGCTGGAAATTCAGCGTTCCATGGACTATTACGACCGGCACTTCCAGCAGGCACCGATCACCTCTATCACGCTCTGCCCGCTGCCCGAGGTGCTGCCACAACTTGTCGGGCAGCTTGAACAACAGACCGGAATTCCGGTGCAGCAAGTCAAACTTGAAGATATTGTCGAAGTGCATGAGTCCGTTGATACAGAGCAGTTTGCAAAGTGTGTGCTGGCGATTGGTGCGGCGCTCAGGACAGAACCGGCACAGCTCTGAATGAAGGGAAATTAACCGACATCCATTTCGAGTTCCTTGATTTTTCTGGTCAGGGTATTTCTTCCCCAACCCAGTAAACGCGCCGCATCCTGTCGGCGTCCGCCAGTCCGGGCCAGCGCCACTTCGATCATGATTCGTTCAAAGGCCGGCAGGGCTTCTTTTAATAGACATTCCTCGCCGTTAAGCAGCTGTTTATCCGCCCAGCTTTTCAGTGCTGACTCCCAGCCCTCAACGGGCGGGTTGTCGGCAGTTTGTGATTGATGCATTTCAGCTGGCAAATCATCCAGGCGGATTTCCGTTCCGGGCGCCATAACGGTAAGCCAGCGGCACAGATTTTCCAATTGGCGAACATTACCGGGCCAGTCCAGCTGTTTTAAATAGGCCTCGGCTTCCGGTAACAGAACCTTTGCTTCGACCTCCAGTTCCTGCGCCGCCCTCTGCAGAAAATGCTGCATCAATAGCGCAATATCCTCTCGCCGCTCACGCAAGGAAGGAAGGTGAATACGAATGACGTTCAGTCGATGAAACAGGTCTTCCCGGAAACTGCCTTCCTTTACACGCTGTTCGAGGTCCTGGTGGGTTGCGGCAATGATACGGACATTGACTTTAACCGGTGTATGACCACCGACCCGGTAGAACTCTCCATCCGAAAGTACCCGCAACAGTCGGGTCTGCATTTCCGCCGGCATGTCACCGATCTCATCGAGGAACAGCGTGCCGCCATCGGATTGTTCAAAACGCCCGGCACGTTGGGTCTGGGCGCCGGTGAATGCACCACGCTCATGGCCGAATAATTCTGATTCCAGCAGGTCACGGGGAATTGCAGCCATGTTTAATGCCACAAAGGGTTTCTCCGCGCGCGGACTGTGGCGGTGCAGGGCATGTGCGACCAGTTCCTTACCGCTACCCGTTTCACCATTGATCAATACCGTTATATTGGATCGTGATAAACGTCCAATGGCTCGGAACACTTCCTGCATCGCCGGCGCCTCACCAATAATCTCCTGCACCGCGCGACTTTCGCCTGTAATCGCCTCACCTCGGGCATTGCGACTGTGGTCAACAGCCCGGCGCGTCAGCTCGACCGCTTCGTCGACATCAAAAGGTTTGGGCAGATATTCAAATGCACCGCCCTGATAAGCAGTCACTGCACTATCCAGATCTGAATGTGCAGTGATGATAATGACGGGTAACTGTGGATAACGGTCCTGGATTTTATTGAGCAATTCAAAGCCGTCCATGCCCGGCATGCGCACATCGGTGATCAGAACGTCAGGTTGGCCACGCTCAAGGGTTTCCAGGATGCCACTCGCGGAGGAAAAACTTTTAACAGCCATGTGCGCTTTTTGCAGTGCTTTCTCCAGCACCCAGCGAATGGATTGATCGTCGTCGATAACCCAGACGCGTTCCGCTTCAGTCATTCCTAACCTCCAATGGCAAAAAGATGGTGAACTTGGTGTGACCGGGTTCACTGGTAAACTCGACAATGCCCCGGTGCTGGTTGACCATGGACTGTGTAATAGACAAACCCAGGCCAGTACCATCGGCACGGCCGGTCACCATGGGGTAAAAAATCGTTTCCTGCATGTCAGCAGGGATACCCGGACCGTTGTCGATAACATCGATCCGTATCACCAGTTTGTAACACCTTTGACCAATGGTGAACTGGCGTTGGGTTCTGGTCCGCAAAATGACGTGATCGGCGCCTGCCTGAGCGGCATTGCGCACCAGATTGAGTACCGCCTGAACCAGCAGTTCATAGTCAGCCGATAACTCCGGAATACTCGGATCGTATTGCTGCTGTATCACCAGTCCCGGGTAGCCCTCTGCATCCACCAGACTGCGTACATGTTCGAGTACCTGGTGAATATTGATAATCCGGGTATCCATAATATGATTGGGTCCCAGCATGCGATCAACCAGATTGGTTAATCGGTCCGCCTCACCAATAATAACCCGGGTGTATTCCTTGAGCTCGGCATTTGGCAATTCGCTTTCCAGTAACTGGGCCGCGCCACGCAGCCCGCCGAGGGGATTTTTGATTTCATGCGCCATACCACGCAGCAGTTCTCGAGCCGCTCGCTGCTGGACCAGCAGATGCCCTTCATGAGCAATACGAAGGTGCCTGTCGACTCGCGTAATTTCCAGCAAAAGATTGCCTTTATCTATCGGTGTAACCGTACAATCCACGGTCATTCTCTGGCCCAACGCTGTGTGCAGCTCCAGTTCACGCTCGGTAAACGTCTGCTGTTCCTGCAACGCCATCTGTAATCTTTCCACCATTGACGCGCTGACAGGCGTCACCTCGGACCAGCAGTGGCCACGAACCTGACGCTGGCTGATTTCAAACAGGTTTTCTGCGGCTGGATTCAGATAGACCAGCCGTTGTTGCTCGTTCAGCAACAGCACAGCGGTGTTCAGAATTTCAAGCAACTGCGCGGGATAGCTGGATTTCTGCTCAGTGGGCAAGTGCATGTACTCCATTGTGCAAAAAACAAACCAGTTTCTGTTTCATTTCATGATTCCTGTTTGCGCCAGAGAAAAATAATAATTACATAATTATCAACAATATAAAGTACCATCCGTTGATGGGCAGGACAATGGAGCGATCCGCCGCCTAATAAATCCCGGGTATTCGCACCACGCGCAATCACGCACGCACCATTATAGTGCGCTCGTAAAAAAGAACGAAGCTTAAATGAGGGAAAATACCGGTTTAGGGCACGAGCGGGCTAAGGCGCTTTTCTGGGGAGAGGTGTGGGTTGGCCTGGACCTCTGGGAAACTTGAGTGACTGGCGGTGTAAATGAAATTGCACCGGACTGCTGCGAATCAACTCCTGACCTGAACTATCGACGACAGCCGCTGCGACTGTACGGGAACCACGATGCACGTTTTCTAAACTGATCTGAGCGGATTCAGTCGGCTTACCCTGCGCCTGTCCGTCCAGGTAGTACCTGAAGCGGTGACCCGCGGCGCTGTTCAATTCCGGCTCCAGCACGACATTGACCGGTATAGCGCCGGTATTGTCACGTAGTGTTGCATCCTGAGTTGGTGAAACGATGCTGATTTGCTGATAGTCGACCACCGCAGACTGTTCCAACTCTGCTGGTGACTGCGTCGAGGACTTGTAGCTGGGTGCCGGAATCGTCGACAGTGGGGGTAATTTCAGCGGTTTGGCATCACCACTGGGTTCATCGGTATAAACCACGTTACCCTGCGCATCCACGGATTTGTAAACCGCTGCTGACAGACCGCTGACCCACACTAAAGTGACTGCAGCGAAAACGACATGCTTGGCTGGTTTCATCAGGGATACCCCCATTTTCTGCCTTTTGACCACCTTACTGGCTGGATGGACTACGCGCAACAAAAAACGCCCCCGTTCGGGGGCGTTTTTGATACCGCTTATCGGCTTGTATTAGAGGCTGTAATACATGTCGAATTCGAGCGGATGGGTGGTCATACGCAATTGGGTGACTTCTTCCATTTTCAATTTAATGAAACCATCAATCATATCGTTGGAGAACACACCACCGGCGGTCAGGAACTTGTGATCTTTTTCCAGCGCTTTCAGCGCCTGATCGAAGGCATAGCAGACCTGGGGAATCTTTGCCTCTTCTTCCGCCGGCAGATCATACAGATCCTTGTCCATGGCATCGCCAGGATGGATCTTGTTCTGAATACCGTCCAGGCCCGCCATTAACATGGCAGAGAATGCCAGGTAGGGGTTGGCGGTGGAATCCGGGAAACGTATCTCAATGCGCCGGCCCTTGGGATTGGCGACATAAGGAATGCGGATGGAAGCGGAACGGTTACGCGCTGAATAGGCCAGCATGACCGGGGCCTCGAAACCTGGTACCAGGCGTTTGTAGGAGTTAGTGGAAGCGTTGGTAAATGCATTCAATGCACGCGCATGCTTGATAATGCCGCCGATGTAATACAAAGCCAGATCAGACAGACCGCCGTACTTCTTGCCACTGAACAGATTTTTACCGGCTTTGGCAAGCGACTGGTGAACGTGCATGCCATTACCGTTATCACCGACCAACGGCTTAGGCATGAAGGTCGCGGTTTTACCGTAGCTGTGGGCAACGTTCTGAACCACGTACTTGAGGATTTGTGTTTCGTCGGCCTTACGCACCAGCGTATTGAACACTGTGCCGATTTCACACTGGCCGGCGGTGGCGACTTCGTGGTGGTGCACTTCGGTCGGACAACCCATTTCGTCCAGCGCCAGGCACATGGCGGAACGCATGTCGTGCAGGGAATCAACCGGTGGAACCGGGAAGTAACCGCCTTTCAGACCCGGGCGGTGGCCGATATTGCCGTCTTCGTAGACACGCTCCGAATTCCATTCGGCTTCCTCGGAATCCACCTTGTAGAAAGCACCGCTCATATCGGCGCCCCAGCGTACGTCATCAAACACGAAAAATTCATTCTCGGGACCAAAATAGGCCGTGTCCGCGATGCCGGTCGACTTCAGATAAGCTTCAGCACGATTGGCAATGGAGCGTGGATCACGCTCATAACCCTTCATGGTGGTTGGTTCGAGGATATCGCAACGCAGGTTGATGGTCGGCTCATCGGTAAACGGGTCTACCACTGCGGTTTTGGTGTCCGGCATCAGAACCATGTCCGATTCGTTAATACCTTTCCAGCCGGCAATACTGGAACCATCGAACATCTTGCCGTCCCTGAAAAAGCCGGCATTGATTTCGCCGGACGGCAAGGTCACGTGCTGCTCCTTGCCACGGGTATCAGTAAAACGCAGATCAACGAACTTGATCCCGTTATCCTTCATTAACTTGCTTACCTTTGCTGCCGACATGTACTTTCCTCCGAAAATGGTGAACAGGAAACTATTACCGGCATCAGATTAAGCTGATCGCCGGGCATTTAAATCCAGGTGTTGCTTGAGAGAGCATGAATTATGCCATGCTAAAAAACGCTGGCAAGACGTAGCTTTGCGTAATACCCACCCTGCCATCAAGCGCCAGCTCGCACCAATTATATGCGTTTATGGCTTCAGAGGCACCAATATGGTGCTGCTAGGGTAGAAAACTGACTCGAACGGAATCCACCTCCGGCAGCTCTTTTGCGGCCTTTTCGATGTCAAGGATCAGACCTCGGGTATCGGGATGCTTCTCCAGTACGGCGAGGGGCAGCACCAGGTCGATCTGCAATTTGCCACACAAGTAGTGCAGGGTGACATGCTCAGCGTCTACACCCTCGAGATCCGCCCACTGCCGCTGCAGTTTTTTTATCAGATCACTGCGTAGCGGTAGCTGGTCACACACTGATCCCTGCTCGTCGTCTTCCGGATCGATATGTACCGTGACGTCGGTCACTTCATCGACGCGCTCCAGCAAACGGCGGCGCACCGTATCACCTATCTGGTGACCTTCGGATACACTGATGCGCGGATCCACCTGGACATGCAAATCCACCAGCGCGTCGCCACCGCTGCGACGCGAACGTAGCATGTGCAAAGCGCGGACACCGTCAACATCGACAATTTCCTTGCGGATGGCTTCTACGACCTTGGGCTCCAGTGCCGTATCGATTAACTCCTTGCTACTCGCTCGTATCAGGTCGATACCGATCTTGGCAATCATGACTGCAACGGCAATCGCTGCAACAGCATCCAGGTAGGGGTAACCCAGCATGGCGCCGCCAACGCCAATGACAACCACGATGGACGATATTGCATCACTACGACTATGCCAGGCGTTAGCCATCAACATATTGGAACGCAGTTTTACTGCTGCACTCTTTGTATAGTGATAGATACTTTCTTTTGCGATCACTGACACAATAGCGACAGCAAGTGCAATCGCGCCCGGATGCAATAGCAGGTCCAGATTGTTCATGCGGCGTACGGCGTCGTAGCCGATACCGAAGGCGACAACAATCAATGAAATACCCAGACCTACCGTTGTCAGTGTTTCGATGCGGCCGTGGCCATAGGGATGATCTTCGTCTGCTGCACGGTGAGAATGCTTTGCTGCGTACAATACGATAAAGTCTGTAGCCAGATCTGAAAGCGAGTGAACGCCGTCGGCGACCAATGCCTGTGAGTGCGCCAGCCAGCCGACCAGAATTTTTACCACGCCCAACAGGAAATCCACTACCGAACCGATCAGGGTGACTTTGCGAACTTCCCGGTAGCGCGAATTGTTGATTATTTCCTGTGCCGCAGAACTCATGGTTTGACTATTCATCGCAGATTAGAACGCTGATACGGATCTCTTCCTGCTGCTGCTGGATATTGATTATTTCGTGTCCATTCACCCGACACCAGGCCGGAATGTCGTGTATAGCACCAGGATCTGTACAAATCACCGCCAGAGTATCGCCCGGCTTCAACTGCGCTGCTTTCTCCTGGGTTCTAATCACCGGCATCGGACACAACATGCGCCGGGCGTCAAGCTCATGAACACTCACAGATACCAGTCCCTGGGTATAGCTTCACCGGCTATCGGTCTGACACACAGTGTCTGACTGCTGCCATCCAGCAGTTGGACTTCTACTTCCACCTTATCCGCATTACGTCCCTGACTGAAGCGCGCGGTGATCTGTGCTGCCAGATCGAGATCGTCTTGTGTGATCTCTCCATCAATCAAAACCAGCGGTCCCTTGTGACTGGCGGTCAATAAATGCGTATATTGTTTTCGATAACCGTGCAGGAATTTATTTTCTCCATCCTCGCGACCGATGATCATTTTAAAGTGAGGACGGGGACGTAAATGCCGCCCCACTTTCAGCAACATGATATCGTCAAGTTCGTAACGCCTGCTGCCGCCAGCTTTCCACAAATCCGCCAGTTTTTGTGAATATTGTTTGTCCGTCAAAAAACAGCAGCCACCGGCTGGTTGAGCATAATCGTCGAAACCGAACTCAGCCGCCAGCGCCATTTGGGGTTTTCTTGTACGTCCTTCAAAGCCGTAAAGCTTTTCACGATCCACCCAGCCCTCCAGTTCCGGTTTGCCTGGAGGCAGATTTTTTGCGCACAACGGCCGCAACAGCAATTCATTCGCACCCGACTCTTTTGCTATGACCGGCATGGTGTCCTTACGCTGAGACATGGGGCGCTGGCCAATCACTTCGCCGGTAATAATAAAGTCAAAGCCATTTTCTTCTATCCACTCTTTTGCCTTGTGCACCATGAAAATCTTGCAATCCAGGCACGGATTGAGGTTGGCACCGTAACCGTGTTTTGGATTGATGACGACATCCTTATATTCCTCGATGATGTCGATGATGTGCAGTTTGATGCCTAATTGCTCGGCAACCCACAGCGCATTATTGCGTTTGGGTTTAGCTTTATCCTTTTTACG
>JAUXDG010000036.1 GCA_030618475.1 Gammaproteobacteria bacterium
CTGGCTGGATTGGTGGAGATGGACGAGTCTTTTTTTGGCCCTAAAGGGACTACACGTGGACGTGGAAGCGAAAATAAGTCAACTGTTTTGTGTGCTGTATCGTTGTACACGGACAGAGAGGGGAAGGAACGACCAGGGTTTGCACGTATGGCAGTTGTCTCCGATGCTTCGGCGGCTACCATTGAAGACTTCCTGGAAAAACTTGGCTGTAGTGCAGAAACAAAAGAAGGGCATCAGCTTATGGAGGCGATCCGAAGTGATCGCTGGCGTTCCTATGGGAGAGCTGCAAAGGATAAGCAACTTGAACACTACAAGGTCATACTGCGCGAACCACAGGACGCTGGAAATCTCCTACCATGGATACATCGGCTGATATCCAATACCAAGACTGTGATACGAGGTTCTCATCGCGGCGTCTCGAACAAACACCTCGAAAGCTATCTGAACGAAATCTGCTATCGCTTCAACCGACGTTTCTGGGAACGTGAACTCTTCGACAGGCTGATTCAGGCGTGCCTTTCGAGTGAGACCATCACATATGCTGAGTTGGTGGGCAGGGCGCCGACCAGGAAAAATTGTTAGGAGCTACATGGATAGGCATTATATAGAATTTCAAGTACTCTGACCCCTTGAAGTACAGGAGATTTCAAGTACTCTGACCCCTTGAAGTATGACCCCTTGAAGCTCCTGACCATAAAGATTCTGACACTGCTTGCACTCTGCGCACCTGCATGTTCAAGCATCGCATCGGACAGCATTCACCTGCTGCTGCCAAAACATCGCATCTATGCCAATGAACTGGCCGTCATCATCAATGATAGCGATCCGCTGAGCACTCGCATCGGCCGCTACTATCAGAAAAGCCGGGGTATTCCGGCACAGAACATCCTGCACGTAAGTTTCAAACCTGATCGCGCCACCATGAGCAGGCAGGCGTTCGAGCACATCAGGGCAGGCGTTATCGCGCGCACCCCGGACGGGGTTCAGGCGTACGCCCTCACCTGGACTGAACCTTATCGTGTTGAATGCATGTCAATCACATCAGCATTCAGCTTCGGCTTTGACAAAGCCTACTGTTCCAGACAACGCTGCGCAGCAACCCGAAGCAATCCGGTTTTCAATCGCCCGACTACAAGTCCCTATACGGACTACGGCATACGTCCGACCATAAGCATAGCCGCGGCCAGTTTTGAACAGGCCAAAGCCCTGATTGACCGCGGCATCCGCTCTGACAACAGCCAAGCTGACGGTACCGCCTACCTGCTCAGCACCAGCGACAAGGCGCGCAATGTCCGTTCTATCAACTATGAAAAAATTGAACGCCGCATGGCAGGCTGGATTGAAACCGAAGTGGTAGAATCAGACGGGCTGAAAAACACCGAAAACATCCTTTTTTACTTTACCGGTATAGTCAGCGTGCCGCACCTGGAAACCCTGAAATTTCTCCCGGGAGCCATCGCCGATCACCTGACCTCTGCGGGAGGTCGGCTCAGCGGCAGTAAACAGATGAGTGCCCTGCGCTGGCTGGAGGCCGGTGCGAGCGGCAGTTATGGCACGGTCGTGGAACCCTGCAATCTGTTAGGCAAGTTTCCAAGCCCCGGTCTGGTAATGGAAGCTTATGGCGCAGGCCGAACCTTGCTGGAAGCCTACTGGCAGAGTGTTCAACAACCGGGAGAAGGTATTTTTATCGGCGAACCGCTGGCGGCTCCGTTTGACGGATATGACGTAACGGACCAGCAGGGCAGCATTCTGTTACGTACCCGAACTCTGTTAGCAGGCCTGTACCGGCTCTCGCATGCAGAAAACCCCATCGGACCTTACCGGACTTTGCCCGGTTTTATAAAAGTCGCTTACCACCAGCGTGAGATCACGCTTCCCAAATCAGGGCCGGGTTATTACAGACTGGAACCTGTCAGCATCGCCAGCCAGCCAACGCATACCCGGCAAAGACCGGGCACTGCCCGTTAAAACGCTACTCGAACGGATGGCGTTTGATAATGGTCTCTTCACGATCGGGACCCGTGGAAACAATATCAATCGGCGTAGCACAAAGTTCTTCGACCTTTGCCAGGTAATTGACTGCTGCCTGAGGCAGTTTATCCATAGACTTCGTACCGACGGTGGACTCACTCCAGCCTGGCATTTCGATCAATACCGGCTCACACTTTTCAAACAGATCGGCACCCACTGGCGGAATAACGATCTCCTTGCCGTCGAGTTTGTAGGCGACACAAATCTTGACCGTCTTCATACCGTCCAGCACGTCCAGCTTGGTGATGCACATGCCGGTTACACTGTTGACCTCCAGCGAACGGCGCAAGGCAACGACATCCAACCAGCCACAACGCCGCTGACGGCCGGTAGTGGCACCGAACTCATGACCTCTCTCACCCAGATATTTGCCGTCATCGTCAAACAACTCAGTCGGGAACGGACCGGCACCGACCCGTGTGGTATAGGCTTTGACAATACCCAGAATATAATCCAGTGCACGCGGGCCGACGCCGCTGCCGCCGGCGGCGCCACCCGCAGTCGTCGTTGATGAGGTCACGTAAGGATAGGTACCGTGGTCGATATCCAGCAGCGCACCCTGCGCACCTTCAAACATAATGCTCTTGCCTTCTGCACGCAGTTTATGCAGCACGCCGGGAACATCTTCCACCAGCGGTGCTATCTGTTCAGCCTGCGCCAACGCCTCTTCGAGCACTTTCCGGTAATCGACGGGTTCCACCTTAAAGTAATTTTTCAGGGCAAAGTTGTGATATTCCATCACTTCAGCCAGGCGCTCCCTGAAATGGTCGGGGTCGAGCATTTCCCCCAGGCGTATGCCGCGACGTGAAACCTTATCCTCATAGGCAGGACCGATACCACGACCCGTGGTACCGATAGCCTTCTTGCCGCGAGCCGCTTCACGCGCCTGATCCAGTGCGATGTGGTAGGGAAGAATCAATGCACAGGACTCGCTGATACCCAGTCGCTCACGGGCCGACACACCACTGGCTTCCAGCATCTGGATCTCTTCCAGCAGGGCTGTCGGCGACAACACGACGCCGTTGCCGATCAGGCAACGCACACCGACGCGCAGTATGCCGGAAGGAATCAAATGCAGGACTGTTTTGTTACCGTCGATGACCAGCGTATGACCGGCATTATGACCGCCCTGAAAACGCACCACAGCCGAGGCGCGATCCATTAACAGATCAACAATCTTGCCCTTGCCTTCGTCACCCCACTGGGTGCCGATCACTACCACATTCTTACCCATCGAACTTCAACCCCGTCAGTTAAAACGTGTTGCCCAAATCGAAAATCCTGTCAACACAAAGGTATTACCAAATCGGAGACAGGGTGGGCGACGCCCCTTTACGGGACACGCGGTGAATACGTCCCCGTACGCTTGACGGCAGCGTCCCTGCTGCCGACAGTCCCGTAAAGGGGTGTCGCCCACCCTGTTTACTCATCAATGTGCATCCGATTTCCTTTAACCACCGAATCGACTAAACCGGGCGTTGCATAGAGGATATGTCTCTGAAGCACCGTCGGCAGCAGGGATGCTGCCGTCGAGCCTACACGGATGTATTTTACAAGGTGAATCGCCGTCAGGCGAGAGAGGGTGCCCTGGGGCACGGCGTGTGCTTCAGAGACATATCCTCTATGCAACGCACTCACTGACCTGTCAGGGACTCAACCGTCCATTCCGAGCCATTCCAGCGCAACACCCGCTCGCAACCCGTTTCCGCAACACTACCCGCCTGACCGGGCAGTTGTTGTATCACGGCTTCACCTTCGGCCCGCAATGCCTGCACCTTGTCTGACAGTGCAGCATCATCCTCGGCGGGCGCCAGTATGGCACCGACCGCCGGTGGCCAGCTGCGGTGACCCAGCTGCATTAAAGTGCGCAGATCGGTGCTGAACCCGGTTGCGGGGCGGGCCCGGCCGAACACTTTCCCAATCTTGTCATAACGTCCACCACGGGCAATTTCCTGCCCGCGATTTGCGACAAAGGCGGCAAACACGGCCCCGGTATGGAACTGGTAGCCGCGCAGTTCTGCCAGATCAAAGTGCAGCGACAGCTGTGGCAGTCGCCGTTGTGCGAGACCGGCAATTCGGACCAGGTTTTCCAGTGCCGATTGCACCGCATCACCGCTACCCTGCAACAATGTCTGTGCCCGCTCCAGCACTTCTGCGCCACCGTTCAAAGTCGCCAGACCCGCGAGTCGCTCACGTTGTGCTGTCGACAGGTCCAGCCGCAGCAGGAATTCATTGATCTCCGGAATTGCCTTGCGCTGCAGGGCCTCAAACAGCAATGCCTCCTGCTCCTGATTCAGACCGGCATCATGGGCCAGGCCACGGTATATACCGACATGACCCAGGTCGATATAGACATCTTCGACACCGCATAGCGCCAGCGTGGCGACCATCAGCCCGAGAATTTCGACGTCGCTTTCGGCACCGGCGTGGCCGAATAACTCGGCGCCTACCTGCATCGGACTGCGTGAGCCGGCAAAGCCGTCAGGAAGCGTGCGCAACACAGTGCCGAAGTAACACAAACGGCTGGGTGCCTGCTGTCGCAGGCGGTGCGCATCAATGCGGGCCGCCTGCGGCGTCATGTCTGCACGCAACCCCAGCAGACGCCCGGAAAGCTGGTCAATCAGCTTGAAGGTCTGCAGGTCCAGATCATGGCCGGTGCCGGTGAGCAGGGAATCCAGGTACTCGATAAACGGCGGCTGGATCAGCTGGTAACCCCAGCTGCGGTAGAAATCCAGCAGGTCACGGCGCAACTGTTCCAGTTGCGCGGCCTGTTCGGGCAACAGATCTTCAATGCCTTCCGGTAATAACCAGCGATTTTTACCCTTCATCGGTTAATGCACCAAATACAGTAAAGCCACACCCGCCAACATGCTGATCAAGCCCGCGATATGCATACTGCGATTATCCATCTGTATCACTGTCACCAGCATACGCCGCAGGGTGTCAGGACTGAGAAACGGCACAATGCCCTCCAGTACCAGCATCAACGCCATCGCCACCCATAAATCGTTCCACATCGGCTTTACCAAAAAAAAGCCGGGCGACCATTCATCGCCCGGACTTGGTGTATGCGCTCAGGCCCGACCTGACTGTCTACTGCACGCCCTGGTTGAAATACTCGAAAAACTCGCCATCGGGTGACAGCAGCATCAGATCATTGCTGCCGTCAAAACTTTCCTGATAAGCGCGGAGGCTACGAAAGAAAGCGTAAAACTCCTTATCCTTGTTAAAGGCATCCGCGTATATCTCCGCAGCCTTCGCATCACCCTGACCACGCGTCTGCTCGGCATCACGGTAGGCGTTGGCGATAATCACCTGACGCTTGCGATCCGCACCAGCACGGATTTTTTCCGCCAACTCAGCACCCTGCGAGCGGAATTCCTTGGCGACACGGGAGCGTTCCGCCTGCATGCGCCGGTAGACCGAGTCACTGACCTCGGAGGGCAAGTCGACACGTTTTACCCGCACGTCAACTATCTCGATACCGATCTGACTGGCTTGCGCGCTGACGTCCACGGTCAGAGCCCTCATGATCGCCTCACGTTCCCCCGACACCACCTGGTTGACAGTGCGTTTACTGAACTGCCCACGCATGCCATCCTTGATGATCTGCTCCAGCCGTTGACGGGCATGGCGTTCGTCACCCATTACCGCCGTGTAGAAACGCTTTGCATCGGCGATACGCCACATCACAAAAGAGTCGACTATGACGTTCTTCTTTTCAACCGTCAGAAAACGTTCCGGGGCCACATCCAGTGTCAGGACACGCCCGTCAAACTTACGCACGTTATTGACAAACGGAAACTTGAAATGCAGCCCCGGCTGTACGTCGGTTTTAACAACCGCACCGAGCCGGAACAGTATGGCTTTCTCCCATTCCGCAACCTGGTACATGGAGAAGGCACCGGCCGCCAGTATCACCAGCGCCAGAACCGCTATAAAACCCATACGATTAGCCATTAACGGGTCTCCCTTGATCTGCGCGTCGGTCGAACGGGCTGTTTCCCCGCTGTGCCAGCCTGTGATGCGTTATCGGCGCTGTTACTGCCGGAGAAACCACGCCCACCGGGTGCCTGTTTCATCAGCTGGTCGATGGGCAGGTACATCAGGCTGTTGGCGCTCTCGCTGTCCACCAAGACGACACCGGTTCTGGACAGCACCGATTCCATGGTTTCGAAGTACAAACGTTTGCGCGTGACCTCCGGCGCCCTCGTGTACTCCTGTAGCAGCTGACTGAAACGGCTGGCCTCACCCTCAGCCTTGGCAACCAGGGCTTCCCGGTAAGCCTCTGATTCCTGAATCTGGCGCGCAGCGGCGCCGCGTGCTTTGGGGATAATGTCGTTGGCATAGGCCTCGGCTTCGTTCTTGAGTCGCTCCTTGTCCTCGCGCGCCTTGATGGCGTCCGAAAAGGCAGCCTGAACCTCGTCCGGCGGCTGCGCATCCTGCAGGTTCACGTCGGAAACCAACAGTCCGCTGTTATACCTGTCGAGTGTTTTCTGCATGACCTCCCTGGTCCCGCTGACCACCTCGGCACGCCCTTCTTTGAGGACAAAATCCATTTCATTCTTGCCGATGACTTCCCTGATGGCACTTTCCGCCACCTGCTTGAGGACCGCATTGGGATCGCGCACATTGAATAAATAGTTTTTTGCATCACCAACCTGGTACTGCACCGCCAGTTTGATATCGACGATATTTTCATCTCCCGTCAGCATCAAGGCTTCGCGCGGTACCGCGACCGTACTCTGCCCGGCACTACCGGAGCGATAGCCGATTTCCACAAAACGGCGCTGCTCTACATCAACGATTTTCACCTGTTCGACAGGATAGGGAATGCGCCAGTGTGGCCCGGGCATGGTGATTTCGCTAAAAGCACCGAAACGCAACACGACGCCCTGCTTACCGGCATCGATGATATAAATGCCTGAAAACAGCCAGACAATCGCTGCGATCCCGAGGATGAGTCCGAATCCGGTAAAACCGGCACCGGAGCCACCGCCTCCGCCTCCGCCTTTGCTTTTGCCTTTGCGACCGCCAAACAAGCCGCCCAGTTTGTCCTGCATTTTACGCACGACTTCATCGAGATCCGGTGGGCCCTGGTCACTGCGACCACCCCAAGGATCCTTATTGTTACCGCCTCCCGGCTCGTTCCAGGCCATGTTTGACTCCGTAGCGTGGGAAAATTAAGTGATGATCAAAAAACCAGAGATGTGGATTCTAGGGAGCTTGGGCTGCACTAGCAACATTAACCGGCTCCCGACTGGCGTAAAGGGCATATTGCTGTCCCTCACGCCGGTACAAGACTTCGAGTTCGCGCTGGCTGATTCGCACCTCCAGCCACCAGCCACCCGACTCATCCGTGACATCCTGCAATATCCTGCCGGTCTGGTAGATGGCCGCCCGCAAACGCCCCGCGCTGGCGGGTAACTGCAACCAGCCTTGCAGCTGGTCGGCCAGAAAGAACTCACCCAGCGCCTGCTCCAGCAAGTCGAGGCCTGCGCCGGAGCTTGCCGAACACCACAGGCGGGTAATCCGCCCCTGCACATCGCGTAACAGGCGCGGCGGTTCGGCGCTCAAATCGATCTTGTTGTACACCAGGATCTGCGGGACGGCACTGGCCCCGATAACATCGAGTACTTCGTTGACCTGTTCAATACGCGCGTGTCGCTCCGGATCATGGGCATCGACCAGGTGCAGCAGTAAATCAGCCTCCAGGGTTTCTTCCAGGGTGGCGCGGAACGCTGCGACCAGTTCGTGCGGCAGCTGGCGTACGAAACCGACTGTATCGACCAGCACCAGGTCGCCGAATCCCGGCAGGCTGAAACGCCTCAGGGTGGGGTCGAGCGTGGCAAACAATTGATCAGCCGCATACACATTGGCATTGCATAAGCGGTTGAACAGCGTGGATTTTCCGGTATTAGTGTACCCCACCAGGGAGACGGTCGGCACATCGGCGCGCTCGCGGGCGCGCCGCCCCTGGGCACGCTGGCTGCGCACTTTGTCCAGTCGCCTGTGGATCCGTTTAATCCGCTGACCGAGTAAGCGCCGGTCGGTTTCCAGCTGGGTTTCACCCGGACCACGCAGGCCGATACCGCCTTTCTGCCGTTCCAGGTGAGTCCAGCCACGCACCAGACGGGTCGACAGGTGTTTGAGCTGGGCAAGCTCAACCTGTAGCTTGCCTTCAAAAGAACGCGCGCGCTGGGCGAAAATATCCAGGATCAATCCGGTTCTATCCAGCACCCGGGCTTGCAACAGCTGCTCCAGATTACGTTCCTGACTAGGGCTGAGTTCATGATTGAAGATCACCAGCTGGGCGTCTTCCGCACTCAACTGGTCACGGATTTCCTCAGCCTTACCCGAACCGACGTAGAAGCGGGGATCCGGTGCAGTGCGGCTGGCCGTGACAGTGGCAATCGCTTGCGCACCGGCAGACGAGGCAAGATCGGTAAACTCCAGCAGATCTTCGGGACCTGATTCATCGGGAAAATCGACATGAACGAGAACCGCCCTCTCGCCGCTTTGGGGCCGTTCAAACATAGTCTGGATGATATGCCGGAATCGGACTCAAATTCCAATTCCGGGCAAACACCGTGATATCAGGCGTTACCCGGCTCAGTGCCGTTGCTCCCTTCATCGCCAGTCGCCAGACGGACATTACGCGCCGGCACCACAGTAGAGATGGCATGTTTGTACACCATCTGACTGACACTGTTTTTCAACAACACCACAAATTGATCGAAGGACTCAATCTGGCCTTGTAATTTAATGCCATTTACCAGGTAAATAGCCACTGGAATACGTTCTTTACGGAGTGTATTCAGAAAGGGTTCTTGTAAGGACTGCCCTCTGGCCATGTCAGTTCTCCTTTTTCTCGTAACGTGCACCAAGTTCGTTCTCCTGCCGGGATCATTTGTACTTATGTAAAGTGAGCACAGGTCACAAAACCGCATCCCTTGCGGTTAGCTGTTTTGGCATCCCGACAAAACTATAGCACAGTCAAGTGGCTGCTGCTCCAGTTCTGTTTATCAAAAAACGGATACGGGCCACGGCATTTTCCCTGGACGGGTCAATCCAGTGGCATTCAGATTCACTGCGGAGCCAGGTCAGTTGCCTTTTTGCATACTGCCGGGTGGCGATAACGGCGCGCTCGACCCACTCTCCCTCCGAGAGCTCTCCCTCCAGGTACGCCCAGGCCTGGCGATAACCTACAGCCCGCATCGATGGCAATCCTGGATTGAGATCACGACCTGCACGCAAGCGCCGCACCTCATCCAGAAAACCCTGCGCCAGCATGAGCTCGAAACGCTGGCGGATACGTTCGTGCAGTACTTTCCTTTGTTCCGGCGCCAGTATTAATTTCAGGAACCGGTAGGCCGGTGGTGCCTGCCGCCCGGCGGCACAGAGCTCGCTCAGCGGTAAACCGCTCAACTCATAAACTTCCAGCGCACGCTGGATGCGTTGCGGGTCATTGGGATGAATACGGACTGCCGACTGTGGATCAACCCGGCGCAGACGGGTATGCATGGCCTGCCAGCCTTTCTCCCGCGCTTCGGCCTCGAGCTGCGCCCGCACCCCGCTGTCGGCACCAGGGAGATCAGACAGGCCCTGTTGCAGGGCTCTGAAATAGAGCATGGTACCGCCGACCAGCAATGGCGTATTGCCGCGAGCGCAAATCGCTTCCATTTCACGCAGCGCATCGTCGCGAAATTCAGCCACGGAATAGACCTCGGACGGATCCCGGATATCGATGAGACGATGTGGCGCAATTCGCAGTGTTTCGGCGTCCGGTTTGGCCGTACCAATATCCATACCGCGATACACCAGCGCCGAATCAACGCTGATGATTTCCAGCGGTAAGCGCTGAACGAGTTCCACCGCGACACCGGTTTTACCGGAAGCGGTGGGGCCCATCAGCAAGATTGCCAGGGGGTGAGGCATACGGGTAGCCTCCTTCACGATCGCAAGGCGTTACCGGCCGCGTAGAAACAGGGCATCCAGCTCCTGCAAACCGATCTGTACCCAGGTTGGCCGTCCGTGGTTACACTGACCGGAGCGCTCGGTTCGTTCCATATCGCGCAACAGGGCATTCATTTCCTGGCTGGTCAGACTGCGATTGGCGCGAACAGAGCCGTGGCAAGCCATGGTCGACAGCAACTCATTAATGGTTTCTTCAATCCGCCGGCTGTGTCCGTGGCTGTGACAGTCCGACAGTACATCACGCACCAGCACCTCGATATCAACGTCAGACAACAGCGCCGGCACTTGCCGCACCAGCAACTGTTCAGGGCCGTGGCGGTCAATCTCAAAGCCCAGCGTGGCAAACCATGCCTGCCGCTGCTCCGCCTCATCGGCTTCAGCGCGGCTGACGGCCAGCGTTAGCGGCACCAGCAAAGGCTGGGAGCGAATGCCATCTTCCTGGTAGCTGCGCTTGAGGTGCTCGTAGCTGATTCGCTCGTGTGCGGCGTGCATATCCACCAGCACCAATCCCTGTTCATTCTCGGCAAGAATATAGATGCCTTTGAGTTGCGCCAGCGCAAAACCCAGCGGCGGGACAGTTTGCTGTTCGGCCTGAGTCTCAGCCTGTTCAAATACCGCTGCCGTTGCAGCAGCAGGCACACTGCCATGCAGACGCCGGTAGTGGCTGAGCTGCTCATTGACCTGTAACGGCATTCCGCTTTGTCGATGACGCTGACCGGAACTGTAAGCCGACGCTGGCAGAGGATGTGCCGGCCCGGGCTCGGGCTGAGCCACAGCAGGCCGTAGGTCAGCCAGTACCTGATGCACCGTTCGAAACAGGAAATCATGCACCAGCCGCGATTCACGAAAACGCACTTCGTGTTTGGCCGGGTGCGCATTGACATCCACTACCGCCGGATCCAGTTCCAGGTACAGCACAAAGGCCGGATAACGGCCGTGATAGAGCACATCCTGGTAGGCCTGGCGTACCGCGTGCGCCATCAGCTTGTCACGTACTGCGCGTCCATTGACGAAAAAGAACTGCAAATCGGCCTGGCTGCGTGAAAAGGTCGGTTCAGCAATCCAGCCGTACAGACGCAAGCCGGCGGCACTATGGTCGAAGCCGATCAGCTGCTGCGCAAACGGCTCACCGAGCAGCACTTTCAGCCGATCAAGCTGTTGCGCCTCGCTTTGAGCCGGGTGCAGGTGATATAGCACTTTGCGCTTGCGGCGCACCACCAGCTCAACGTCCGGGCGGCTCAAGGCAATGCGCTGAATGGCACCCTCGAGGTGTTTCTGCTCGGTATTTTCAGTCCGCAGAAACTTACGTCGTGCCGGCACATTATGAAACAGGTCCCGCACTTCGATAGTGGTCCCCGGCAGATGCGCTACCGGTTCAGGATCAGCGGTTCTCTCTCTGCCGTCACCCTGCACCTGCCAGCCACTGGTCTCATCATCGCTGCGTGACTGCACAAGGAGACGCGAAACCGAGGCGATACTCGGCAACGCCTCGCCACGAAATCCCAGGCTGACGACACGTTCCAGGTCCTCCAGCGAAGCAATCTTGCTGGTTGCATGACGCGACAAGGCCAGCGCCAGATCATCCCTGTGAATGCCGTGGCCGTTATCCCGCACCCGGATCAGGCGCTGGCCGCCCTCTTCGATATCGATTTCAATTTTTGATGAACCGGCATCCAGACTGTTTTCCAGCAACTCCTTAAGCACCGAGGCCGGGCGCTCCACCACCTCGCCGGCGGCAATCTGATTGATGAGCTGAGGTTCGAGTGGGTGGATGCGCATTTCGATATGTTAACGTGAAAGACACCCGCGCGGCTAACTGACACTGGCCGCTACTGAACAGTTATACCGGCCATACCACGCTGTCACTGATAGCGGCGGACTAACCGCCCCTGGAAGGAATGGCCAGCACTTTGCCGACCAGCAGACGGTCGTTTCTCAGCTTATTGGTGGCGCGAAGAGAGCGCATACTCACCCCGTAAGTTTGTGCAATATGGCTCAGGGTATCGCCACGCCGAATCACATGGCGACGCGGACTGGTCTGCGCCATCAGGGTGCCGGGCGGTGGATTAGCGGTGAAGTAACTGCGCACCCCTTTCATAATGGCAACTGCCACCTTCTGCTGGTGCCTGGAATTTCTCAGCTTTTTTTCCTCAGCCGGGTTGGAGATATAGGCGGTCTCGATGAGCAGCGAGGGGATGTCCGGAGATTTCAGTACCACGAAACCGGCATGCTGAACACGTTTCTTGTGCACCTTGCCGAGTCGCCTCATCTCAGTCAGCACCTTGTCAGCCACCTTGTTGCTGGCTTCCAGGGTTGCTGCCTGGGCCAGGTCAAGCAACACTTCCGCCAGAAGATCGTCCTTGTCATCCAGACTGACGCCCCCCACCAGATCGGCAGCGTTCTCACGCGCTGCCAGCCAGCGCGCCATTTCCGAGGAGGCCCCACGCCGTGAAATCACAAACACGGATGAACCCTGCACACGCCGATCCCGAAAAGCATCGGCGTGAATGGAAATGAGCAGGTCAGCCCGGTGTTTACGCGCCTTTTCGATACGCTTGCGCAAGCCAATGTAGTAATCACCATCGCGGATCAGCACCGCTCGCATGCCCGGTTCTTTTTCAACCAGTTTGGCCAGGCGCCGCGCGATAGCCAGCGCTACATCCTTTTCATGCGTCCCCCGCTTGCCACGTGCACCGGAATCTTCGCCACCGTGCCCGGCGTCAATGGCAATGACAAGGTCTCTGAGTTTGGCGGGTTTGCTGGCGGTCTGGATCTTTTTCGGCGTACTCTTCGCAACCGGTCCCGATTCAAACAGGTCGATAACCAGGCGGTGCCCATACTGCTCGTTGGGCTTCAGAACAAAACTCTTGGGTTTTACCGCGCCTTTGAGATCCAGCACCAGGCGCAGATCTTTTTTATTTCTTGGACCGCTGCGCAGGCTCTTGACGATGCCGCCCCGGGTCTGCGCTTCCCTGACCTTACTGTCGATACCGGCATTGGGCAGATCGATGACCAGGCGATCAGGATTTTTCAGTGTGAACAGACGGTGCTCGACCGGACCGGTGACGTCAAAGACGACACGGGTACTGTCCGGTGCAGCCCACAAACGCGCACCCTGCACCTGCAACGCACCCGCATTGACGGCTGACGCCGGCACCAGTGCCAGCGAAGTCACCAACAGAACCACGAGCCAAGCCAGCCGAATCAACCCCGATTTCTCCCCAACCCGGACACTTTGCTTAACCTGTACCGCATCTCGAGAAACTAATACTAATAAATTACCTTAATTCCCGTAAAGATAGCACCACTATCTAGAAAGTCAAGCAAGATGGGCGCTGGCGCGCATTTCCCACAAGCTCAACCACAAAGGGCACGAAAGAACTAAAAAATTAAAGGCGTTTCCAGTGTTACCCCTAACCACGCGGAAGGACATACATTATCTGATGAAATTCTCAGAAATAACATTTAGCGGATTGTTCCTTGCTGCCCTTCGTGCCCTTCAAGGTGAATTGCGTAGCAAGAGAGGGTGCCCTGGGGCATGTGGTTATATCGTGAGAAATACTCGCTAGGTGTCTGGTTTTTCATGTAACGAAAAATTTCGCAGAAGCTGCTCACCGCGTGGCGAAGCGGCCTCCACTCGTATTTCCCGGCCGCTGCCCTCGGCCTGCAGATAAACATGCAAATCCGCTTCCGGCAGAATTCCGGCACCCCGCTCCGGCCACTCGACCAGACAGATGCTTTCATCCTCGAACAGATCCCGGATACCAATCCATTCCAGTTCTTCCGCATCGGCCAGGCGATACAGATCCAGGTGATAAAGATTCCCGTCCGCGGTAATGTAGGGTTCGATCAGTGCATAAGTTGGACTCTTGACCGGACCGCTATGGCCGGATGCACGCAGAAAACCGCGCACCAGTGTGGTTTTTCCTGCACCGAGGTGGCCGTGCAAAAATACCAGCAAGCCACCTTTGCAAGCCGCTGCCAGCTGTCCACCGAAGGCTTCTGTGGCTGCCTGGTCCTGCAGATATCGTTTAAACATTGATCAGCTTACGCAGAAACGGCATCAAGTCGCCGGCCAGTAAACCTCGCTCACCATGCTCGTCGGCGGCAAGATCGGCGGCTTTGCCATGCAGCCAGACGCCTGCGCTGGCGGCCTCGAACAAACCCAGGCCCTGCGCCAGCAAGGCAGCCAGCACACCGCTCAGCACATCACCCATGCCGCCACTGGCCATGCCGGGATTGCCCTGGTCGCAGAGCCGTATCGGCCCCGAGCCCGCGGTAATCAGGCTACCGGGCCCTTTCAACACGACCACGCCGTTATAGCGGGCTACCAGCTGCCGGATCGCCGCGAAACGGTCCTGCTGAATGGCTGATGTTGCCTGTTCCAACAGGCGGCCGGCTTCGCCAGGGTGCGGTGTCAGTATCCAGTTATCCCGGCTCAGCGGGTCTCTGGCCAGCAGGTTCAAGGCGTCGGCATCGACAACCAGGGGCAGCTTTGTGGCGGCGACACGTTCGAACAGCTGTCGCGACCAGCGGTCCTGGCCCAGCCCGGGACCGATAACCACAACGCTGGCGCGTGACAATAAGGGGTCGAGCTCAGCGGCCTGCCGAATGCCGTGCACCATCAGTTCATAACAACCGGCATTGAGTCCGGGGACGTTTCCGGCGCGGGTTGCCACCGACACCAGGCCCGCCCCACACCGTGCCGCTGCCTCAGCCGCCAGCCGCACCGCACCCGCCATGCCGCGGTTACCACCGACGACGAGGACATGACCGAAATCACCTTTGTGGGCATCGGCCTCTCGTGCCCGGGCCAACGGCCCCAGCGCTGGCTGCTTGACGAGCTGGACTTCGGCAGCCTGACTGGCATGGATATCGGCCGGCACCTCCAACCCCTCAAACTCAACGTGACCGGCACAGTGTACGCCAGCCGCGCTATACAGCCCTCGTTTTCGTCCGATAAAAGTCACTGTGGTGTGTGCTTTTACGGCCACACCCAGTACCCGGCCGCTGTCGGCGTGCAGACCGCTGGGGATATCTGCCGCCAATACCGGCGCCTTATGCTGATTGAGGCGTTCGATTGCCGAGCGGTAGGCCCCTTCGACGGGACGATCCAGCCCGCTTCCCAGCAAGGCATCCACCAACAGGTCTGCCTGCGCCGGCAGCGAGCCGGCAAATGCCTGCGCTTCACCACCGCCAGCCAGGTAATCCTGTGCGGCCCGTAACGCATCACCCCGTAAGCTGTCAGGGTCGGACAGGAACAGGACCTGAGCCTGCAGGCCGGACTCATGCAGCAGGCGCGCCAGCACATAACCATCGCCAGCGTTATTGCCAGGCCCGCACAGCACACAAACCTGCCTGGCAGCCGGCCAGCGCCGCCCGACGCAGTCTGCCAGTGCCTGTCCGGCGCGGCACATCAGCTGATAACCGGGAATAGCGTTCTCCTGGATGGCGATGCGGTCCAGTTCCCGCACTTGCGCTGCGGTATAAAGCGGAATGTAAACGGCTTTCGACATACAATGTTCACCACTAAAGGATGGCGTCAACCATACCGTGAAGCTTTCATCCAAATCCAGTCCGGCCACTGCCACAGCAGCCGATCGTTCGTCGATCGATTTTGCAGCACTGGCCGGCCAGATCAAACAATGGGGCCGGGAACTGGGCTTTCAGCAGCTCGGCATCACCGATACCGATCTGACAGAAGACGAGGCCCATCTGCTGCGTTGGCTGAAGCATCAGCAGCATGGCGAAATGGCGTACATGCAAAGCCATGGCACAAAACGCAGCCGCCCCGACGAACTGGTTCCGGGCACCGCGCGCATCATCTCTGTGCGCCTGGATTACTGGCCCGGACAGGCCAGCGATGCCCAACAGGTACTGGAAGACCCCCTGCAGGCCTATCTGTCCCGCTATGCGCTGGGCCGCGACTACCACAAGATGCTGCGCAAACGCTTGCAGCAACTCGCCAGCCGTATCGAACAACGTATCGGACCGTTCGGCTATCGCGCCTTCACAGACAGTGCACCGGTGCTGGAAAAAGCGATTGCCCAGAAAGCCGGATTGGGCTGGATCGGCAAACACACCTGTCTGATTGACGATAAAAGCGGCTCCTGGTTTTTCCTCGGTGAACTGTTCACCGACCTGCCGCTGCCCGTTGACCGACCGGCCGAGGCCCATTGTGGAACCTGCCAGGCCTGTCTGGATATCTGCCC